>JANOTZ010000069.1:0-4797 GCA_031416735.1 Frankiales bacterium | reverse complement strand
CAGCCCCGGCCTCACCGACTTCGTCCAACTCCGCGACACCCGCTGCGTCGGACCGGGCTGCTCCATGCCCGCCCACCGCTGCGACCTCGAACACCTCCAGCCCCACCCCGACGGGGAGACCACCGCCGACAACCTCGGACCAGCCAGCCGACGCTGCCACAACGCCAAAACGTACGGCGGCTGGACCCTGCAACCCCACCCCGACGGCAGCGTCACCTGGACCAGCCCGATGGGTCGCACCTTCACCCGACCCTCCCGCACCGAACCCGCCGACCTCACCGACCTACGCCCACCACCCCGCCGTACCCCCACTGCCGACACCGACAAAGGCACGAACAACGACGGGGAAGAGGGCGACGAACAGGCAACGGACACCAGCGACTCCTGACCGCATCCCCCGCGGCCCGACACCCGGCCAGGTCCGGGTTCGCGGCAGCCTCGAGCCTCGGCAGGCCTCAGGACTTCCCCGTTCTCGACACCCTTCCGCCGCGCCCGCTCGACGTCCGAGTCCGACACAAGCACAGCGCCGAACCCCTCACCAGGCGCCAGCAAACAAACTCGGTTGGGTCTCGAGAACTCGCCGCCCACAACGTCAACGCGGCACGATCCCCGACGAACCACCGGGCGTGACCTCTACTGCCCGCGGGCGACCCGACGCAGGGATCCGTCGACGCGGACCGTCCACCCGCGCGCATCGAGATGCTCCAGCAGCGGCAGGGCAACTCTCCTTGAGGTATCCAGAGCCTGGCGGGCATCGGACACCGTGAACGGCTGGGGCAGGGCCGACAGGCGCGCCATCGCCAACGCCGGGGCGCTCGGGAGGAGGACCACGTTGGTGCCCAACCGCAGCAGTCGACCGGCGGTCTGCGCGGCGGCGAGCTCTTTCACCCCCAGCCCGAGGGCCTTCAGGTCAGGCTCCTCGGGCGCCGCGAACGGGGCCTCTGCGAGCCGCTTCTCCAGCCCCTGCAGGGATTTCTCTGCCTTCCCCAACGACGGTACGGCGCCAGGCCGGCGCACCCGGCCTGCGGCCTGCTCGAGCCCCGCCGCGTCGACGAGCCGCGTCAGGACGACCGCATCCGGCACCCCGGTCGAGCGGCGGGCCGCCTCGGCGGGTAGCCCCGCCTCCAGGGGATGCGTGCCGGCGTAGCTCTCCACGGCGGCCACCAGGTCCGTGCACCAACGCGCCCAGGTCGGCGTCGAGATGCACCAGCCGCCGACCTGCAGGACACCCTCGGTCGGCGTGACCTCCACGCCGAGACTCTGCAACTCGGTGGTGGACACGTGTCCGCGACGGGCCACCTCCACTGCCAGCGACAGCACACCGGTGGACTCCTCGAGGTCCACTGCCCGGGCGACGGCAGCCCCGCGTCGACGCAGCGACGGCGGGTCCGCGTCGAGGACCAGCACCCCTGCGGCGACGTGCTGCTCCGCCGGGTTCCGGAGCAGCGCCCGGTCTCCGGCCCGCAGTGGCAGCGGATGTTCCAGCACGAGCCTCGCGACATCGCCACCCAGGGAACGGACCCGCACCGGCTCCGCGGTGGAGCCGAGGTGGAGCACCAGCCGCTCCGGCAGGCGGTCGGACGTGGAGAGCCGGACGTCCACGGTGGTCGTGGGCCGCCAGGCGCCCGGGGTCAGGAGCACATCGCCCCGACCTACCTCCTCCCGGTCGACGCCTCGGAGGTTGACCGCTACCCGGGCCACGGCAGGCACCGCTGCGCAGGACGCACCGAGGCTCTGCAGGGCCCGCACCCGCACCGTCCGTTCCCCCAACTGGAGCTCGTCGCCGACGGCGACCGTCCCGGCGGCGAGGGTGCCCGTCACGACGGTGCCGGCGCCGCGCACGGTGAAGGCCCGGTCCACCCACAGCCGCACCGGCGCCGCGACGTCAGGGGGCGGAAGCCGTGCCACGAGCTGGTCCAGCGCCGCCCGCAGCTCCGGAAGCCCCGATCCTGTGGTGCCGCTCACCTGCACCGCGGCGACGTCGACCAGGGACGTGGTCTCCAACCGCCCCAAGGCTTCTGCGGTCGCCGGACCAGGATCGGCGAGGTCGCTTCGGGTCACGACGAGGAGGCCGTGGGTCAGTCCGAGAGCGTCAACCGCTGCCAGGTGCTCGCTCGACTGCGGACGCCAGCCCTCGTCGGCTGCGACGACGAAGAGCACGGCCGGCGCAGGTCCCAACCCGGCCAGCATGTTGCCGATGAAGCGCTGATGCCCTGGCACGTCGACGAAGGCCAGCACCTGTCCCGACGGCAACGTCGTCCAGGCATAGCCCAGGTCGATCGTCATCCCGCGCCTTCGCTCCTCCGCCCAACGGTCGGGTTCCATCCCGGTGAGCGCCCGCACCAGGGTCGACTTGCCGTGGTCGACGTGGCCGGCGGTGGCTAGGACGTGCACGCGAGCACGGCGTCACGGACGAGGAGGTCGTCACCGGGCGGGACGCACCGCAGGTCGAGCAACAACCGGTCCCCGGCTACCCGGCCGATGACGGAGGGGTCGCCGCGTCGCAGCGGTGCGGCGAGCTCCACTGGCAGGGCCACCGCCCACCCGGGCAGGTCCAGGCCAGGGGCTCCCCCACCACCGACCGCTCCGAGCGAGGGAACCACCACGCCTCCCACGATCTCGGCGAGCGCCACCGCCCGGTCGCGCAGATCGCCTGCCCGCAAGGCGTTCCAGACCGGCGGCACCGGTCCCCGCAGGGTCGCCTCCAGCGCCGCCAGCGTTGTCTTGTCGCACCGGAAGGCGCGATACAGCGGGTGCCTGCGGAGGGTGGCGACCGCCTCGTGCCGCCCGAGCACGAGGCCGGCCTGCGGACCTCCCAGCAGCTTGTCCCCGGAACAGGTCACCACGGCCGCACCGGTCAGCAACGCCGTACGCGCATCGGGCTCGTCGGGGAGCAGCGGGTCGGTGGCCAGCAGGCCGCTCCCGATGTCGGCAACGACCGGTGGCCCCAACGTCGCCAGCTCGGCCACCGTGACGGAGGCGGTGAAGCCCTCCACTCGGAAGTTGCTCGGGTGGACCTTGAGCACGCAGCCCGTCTCTGGACCGACCGCGGCTGCATAGTCCTCGAGCCGGGTCCGGTTGGTCGTGCCGACCTCCCGCAGCCGGGCACCTGTCGAGGCGATCAGATCGGGGAGCCGGAACCCGTCGCCGATCTCCACCATCTCGCCCCGGCTGACGAGCACCTCCTTGCCTGCGGACAGGGCGGTGGTGGCCAGCACCAGCGCGGCTGCGCCGTTGTTGACGACCAGCACCTGTTCGGCCGCGGGAACCGCCGCGGCCAGGGCATCCAGGGCGCCCCGACCTCGGGCGGCCCGGGCACCGGTGTGCACATCGAACTCGACGTCGACGTAGCCCGAGGCGCGAGCCATCGCATCGACCGCCGCCTGGGACAGCGGCGCACGGCCGAGGTTGGTGTGCAACACCACGCCGGTGCAGTTGAGGACCGGCCGCAGGGTCGTCGCCGAAGGTTGCAGGAGCGACACCGCCAGGTCCGCTACCTGCTCCGGGAGGACCCGGCCGGTACGCGCCTGCTGCTGGGCCTCGGTCACCGCGCCCTTGACGGCGCTCGACCCCAGGAGGGCGCGGGCGGCGACGAGCCTGGGGTCGGAGAGCACCGCATCCGTCCGCGGGACGGTGCGTCGGACATCGGTCACAACGCCGACCCTAGGTCAACAGGGCCCAGCCGGGGTCCACCCGGATCAGCCGAGGCCAACAGGGGTCAGCCGAGGTCGACGGTGTGGCCCGGTGTGGTGGGTGCGTCCGGCTCGCCGTGCTCCTTGGCGTGGGCGTCGACGGCGGCGAGGGCCGTCTGGACCGCATCCGGCGAGCCCTGGTGGCGCAGCTGCGCGTAGTGGGCGGCACCGAGGTCCTGGAGGAGTGCCTCGAACTTCTTGTTGGCCTGCATCTCCTCCAGGCGGTCCTTGCCCTGAGCCACGCCCTGCTGAGCCTTCTCGGCGATCTGCCCCGCCTGTTCCTTCACCTTGTCGAGCAGTCCCATGACGCCCTCCTCATCCTGTCGCCGCAACGCGACGAACCGTAGGCCGCGAGCCCCGCGACCTGAGACCGACTGTAGGCCGCAGAAGCGCCCCCGTCAGGCCGCCGTACGACGCCGACCCGGCGAGGCCGGGAGGACCTTTCGGGCGATCTGGACCGGGGTCGACACCGCGGCGGCGCCGGCCTGGCTGAGGAAGTCGTTGGGAAGTGACAGGCGGACGATCTTCTTCCACGCCGAGGCCAGCTGCACGGGGAACGACCCGCTCACGTAGGTCAGGCCGTAGCGCTCGAAGACCTCCTGCACCTTCGGGGCGATCTCCTGGTAGCGGTTGCTCGGCAGGTCCGGATAGAGGTGGTGCTCGATCTGGAAGGAGAGGTTCCCCGTCATCACGTGCAGCGCCGCGCTGCCGGTGATGTTGCCGGCACCGAGCATCTGGCGCAGATACCACTCGCCCCGGGTCTCGCCCTCGATCGAGGCCTTCTCGAAGGTCGAGATGCCCTCGGGGAAGTGACCGCACATGATGACCGAGTGGGTCCAGAGGTTGCGGACCAGGTTGGCCGTCGCGTTGGCACCGAGGGTCGTCAGGGCCGACGGACCGGACAGCAACGGGTGCACCAGGTAGTCGCGGGTCGCCTGCTTCTTGATCTTCCCCAGCACTTTCTTGACCTGGCCCTTGAAGGCGACCTTGTCCTTGCGGCCCTTGAGGTATTTGCCGATCTCGAGGTCGTAGGCGGCGATGCCGTACTCGAAGAGGCAGGCGTTGATGAGGTTGTAGAGCGGCTGTCCCAGGTAGAAGGGCGCCC
>JANOTZ010000068.1:0-1610 GCA_031416735.1 Frankiales bacterium | reverse complement strand
TAGGACTTCTTGGCCCGACGCAGTCGGTTCGGATCCAGTGGGAGCCGGTCGACCGTCGCGCTGGGCGAAGCGTGAGTGGGGGACAGGGAGTGAGGAGTGCTCATGGGCGTCACACTTCCGGCAGCGCATGAATCAATCATGAATCTCGGATGAGGTCGCTCTTACGATCGCTGAGGGCATCGGAGGTCGAGCGGCAGGTCCCGGTCTGGTGCTCGCCGCAGCGGGACTTCCACCCGCACTCCCTGGCATGTGCAACAGCTCCTCGCTGGACCCTGCTTCACGTCGTTGCCCTCTTCGTGTTTCCCCTTGTGGGAGTGGCGCTGGCCTGGCTGCTGCGCGGACGCAGTGACCCCGTGGCCTGGCTGATACGCAGCGGCGCGTTCGGGTGCGCCGCGGCGTACGCAGCGCTCGACATGATCAGCGCGATCAGCGCGGGCTACGCCACGTGGCGGCTTGGCGAGGGCGTGGCCCGTCCGGACTGCGCTCCCTCTTCACGATCGGTCACGACTGGGTGAGGTGGGCTCGTGGGCACTCATCGCTTGTGCCGTGGCGGTGGCGGTGGCGGTGGCGGTCGACGCTGTGCAGCGGGCTCGACGTGCGGCGCTGCCCGGCCTGCTCGTGGTGCCCGGTGCTGATCAGGCTCGCCACTGGTTGAGTCAAACTGAACGTCAACGAGCGGATCCGACGCTGCTGACGCTCCACCGTGGCGACACTCCCGCAGCAGGATCCTCTATCGGCGACGCCGACGATCAAGCTGGTGAGTGCACGTGCTGCTCCGACCGTCGCCGCACGTTGGGCTTGCGGGAGCGATGCGCAACCGGGCAAATTCTGCTCAGGACGTCGGCAGGCGGCGGAAGCCGAGTGCGGCACCGGTCAGAATCAGGATGGCTGCCACGAGGCCGAACGCATCCGCCAACGTGATCTTCAAAGCGGTGTTCTCTCCGGAGAAGATGTCGGAGAAGAGGAAGACTCCCATCTGGAGGAAGAACAGCGTGCCGAGAATGGCGCCGGCGATGGGCGCAGCCTTGCCCTCAGTCATGAAGTACCAAGCGCAGATCGCTGCAGCCACGGCCACATGAAACACGGCGTACGAGAGATCCGCGTGGCCGCCCAGGAAGGCGAGCGTGCCGAAAACAGCGAAGCCAGCCCACCCGGCGTAGAAGAGCGGCGTGCGGTTACGACGGCTGTCCAGGTAGGCGTGGGCGATCTGTGAACTCATGGGACTCAGCCTTTCGAAGAGTGTGCGATGACCCTTCGAAGGTGAGGCACCGAACATGGCCCCGTCGTCATCCGCCGGAGCGGGGTTGCATCACCCCCTAGAAGCACAGCGACCGTCATCCTCAGGAGCGACCCGCTGAAGCGCGGCTGCGCTTATCGTTCCCTCATGACCGCGCGACACGCGTTTCTGCGACACGGTGACCTATTGGTGGCTGTCGTTCTGGCCGTGGTCCTGACCGCCGAGATCATCCGTTGGCAGCCCGACGATCTGAGGCCGGCCCTTGCCGCGGGGCTCCTCGGCACATTGCCCTTCGCCCTGCGCCGCAAGACCCCACTGGTCTCGTACCTGTTGGTGCTTGCGGGAATGACTGGGGTGCTGCTGTTCGCTCGCG
>JANOTZ010000067.1:0-10188 GCA_031416735.1 Frankiales bacterium | reverse complement strand
GCGATGTGATCCAGGGCGGCTGCGACAAAGTCGACGGGCACGACGTTGGTGTAGCCGAACTCCGGACCGATGAGCGGCACCCACTCGGGCAGCAGGTGGCGCACCTTCTTGATGGCGGTGAAGAAGTAGTAGGGCCCGTCGATCTTGTCCATCTCGCCGGTGCGGCTGTCGCCGACGACCACGGCGGGCCGGTAGACCCGCCACGGGACGGTCGCCTCACCGCGCACGATCGCCTCGGCTTCGTACTTGGTGCGGTGGTAGGCGCTGGGCAGCTTCTGGCCCTCGTCGAAGTGGTCCTCGCGGAACAGCCCCCGGTGCTCCCCGGCGACCGCGACGGACGAGACGTGATGCAGCGTGGCTTCGAGGGCGTTGGCCAGGGCGACCGCGTTGCGGGTGCCGGCCACATTCGCGAGATCGTTGTCCGCGCCGCTCGCGGTCATGTCGTAGAGCGCGGCCAGGTGGAAGACATGCTCGATGCCAGGCAGGGCCGAGGGATCGACGCCGAGCAGCTCCTGCGCCAGGTCACCGACGACGGGCTTGACCCTCGGGTTGTCCCACAGCTCCGCCACTTTGCCTACGGACTGCTCACGAACCAGCAGATGGATGTCGCCGTCCCGCTCGAGCAGCCGCTCCACCAGCCGCCTGCCGATGAAGCCGGTCCCGCCGGTCACGAAGTACGCCACGCCACGTCTCCTTCTCGATCCTGAGGTGGTCTTCCTACACCCCGGCGCCTCCGGCTGGGCGGGGTGAGCCGGTTGCGCAGCCGCGCAGCGCGACGCTATAGATAGCGTAGTGAACTGCGAGGGAGGACGTGCGTGACCGGCGATATCTGGAGCCTGCTCGGAACCAACCTGGCGGTGATCGTGGTCGTCCTGACGCTCCTGTCCCTGCCCGCCGCGCTCAAGACGAAGGACCCCAGCTACATCGACGGCATCTGGGGTCCCGGTTTCGTCGTCGTGGCGCTGTCGAGCTTCCTGCAGACCGACGGCGACCCAGCCCGCAGTGCGCTGCTGCTCGGGCTCACGGCACTGTGGGGGCTGCGGCTCGGTGCCTACCTGCTGTGGCGCTGGCGGCGGCAGGGCCCCGACGCCCGCTATCAGAAGATGCTCGGCCCGCACCCCTCCGCTGTCGCGATCTGGGTCCGGGTGTTCCTCGTCCAGGCCGTGATCCTCACGATCGTGTCGCTACCCACCCAACTCGGCCAGGTCTACGACGACAAGCTCACGACCCTCAACCTCATCGGTGCGGCCATCGCGCTGTTCGGCATCGCCTTCGAGACGACCGCCGACCTGCAGCTCACCCGCTTCAAGGGCGACCCCGGCAACCACGGGCTGGTCATGGACAAAGGCCTGTGGGGATACAGCCGACACCCCAACTACTTCGGCGAAGCCGTCACCTGGTGGGGCCTGTTCCTGGTGGCCGTCAGCAACGGCGCCACCGCGTTCGCCGCACTCGGACCCTTGCTCATCACGATGTTCCTGCTGAAGTGGAGCGGCGTCGGACCGCTCGAGTCCCAGCTGAAGAACACCAAGCCCAAGTACGTCGACTACATCGCGACTACCAGCGGGTTCGTGCCCCTGCCCAAGCGCAATGCGGCGGCAGGCCGATGACCCTGTTCATCCTCGGCGGCGCCCAGACCGACTTCGCCCGCAACTACGCCCGGGAAGGCCTGGAGGTCAGCGACCTCGTCGGCGACGTGGTCCGGACCACCCTCCAGGAGGCCCGGGTCGAGGCCTCCGAGATCCAGACGATCCATGTCGGCAACGCCTTCGGGATGCTGTTCAACAACCAGGGTCAGCTGGGCGCGATGCCGGCCACCGTCGAGCCGGCGTTGTGGGGCGTCCCCGCCAGCCGGCACGAGGGGGCCTGCGCCTCCGGGGGACTGGCGATCCTGGCGGCCGGCGCGGAGATCGAGGCCGGACGTTATGACGTCGCGCTGGTTCTCGGGGTGGAACAGGAGAAGAACGTCCCCGGCGACCAGGCGGCCCGGATCCTCGGCGCGGCGGCCTGGCACGGGCACGAGGACATGGACGTGCCCTTCATGTGGCCGCACCAGTTCGACCTGTTGGCGCAGGAGTACGACCGGCGCTACGGCCTGAACCACCAGCACCTGGCCGGGATCGCGGAGCTCAACTACCGCAACGCCCGGACCAACCCCAACGCGCAGACCCGCTCCTGGGAAGTGTCCGCGTTCGGCGCCGACGACCGGGCCAACCCCGTCGTGGCGGGGCGGCTTCGCCGTACCGACTGCTCGCAGGTGACGGACGGGGGAGCCGGCATCGTGCTGGCCGGCCGGCGGTTCGCGGAGGCCTGGGCGGCCCGGCACGGGCATTCGCTCGACGACGTCCCGCAGGTCCTCGGCTGGGGGCACCGGACGGTCGGACTCCCCTACCGGGACAAGGTCGCGCGCAGCGAGGGCCACCCCTACGTCATGCCGCACGTCCGGCAGGCGATCACCGACGCGTTCGACCGGGCGGGGCTGCCCGACGTGTCCGCCCTGGACGGGATCGAGACGCACGACTGCTTCACGCCGAGCGAATACCTCGCGATCGACCACTTCGGCATCACCGAGCCCGGAGAGAGCTGGAAGGCCGTGGAGGCAGGCGATCTCGAGCGCGACGGGTCGATGCCGGTCAATCCCAGCGGGGGACTCATCGGCGGCGGCCACCCGGTCGGCGCGACCGGAGTGCGGATGGTGCTCGATGCCGCCAAGCAGGTCGCGGGAACCGCTGGCGGCTACCAGGTCGAGGGCGCGCGCACCTTCGGCACCCTGAACATCGGTGGGTCGACGACGACCACCGTCTCCTTCGTGATTGGGGTAGCTCGATGAAGGCCGTCCACGTGTCCGCCCCGCTGTCGACCCTGCCGGAGGACGACGACCACCCCTACCGCACCGGCCCCTGGCAGCCCAACCTCGCCGAGTGGGACGCGACCGACCTGGAGGTGCTGGAGGGCGCGATCCCCACCGACCTCGAAGGCGTCTACCTGCGCAATACCGAGAACCCGGTGCACCCCGCGATCGGCATGTACCACCCGTTCGACGGCGACGGGATGATCCACCAGCTGCACCTGGCCGACGGCACGGCGTCCTATCGCAACCGGTTCGTGCGCACCGCCGGCTTCCTCGCGGAGCAGGAGGCCGCCGGCCCGCTGTGGACGGGGGCGCTGGACCTGCCCGCCAACTCGTTGCGCCCCGACGGCTGGGGTGCGCGCGGCCGGATGAAGGACGCCTCCAGCACCGACGTGGTGGTGCACAACGGCAAGGCCCTGACGTCGTTCTGGATGTGCGGCGACGTCTACGGCCTTGACCCGCTGACTCTCGACCAGCTCGGGCCGCAGGCCTGGGTGCCGAAGGGCGGGGTCAGCGCCCACACCAAGGTCGACGAGCGCACCGGCGAGATGCTCGTTTTCAACTACGGCAAGCAGGCGCCGTACATGCACTACGGCGTCGTGTCGCCGGCTGGTGAGCTTGTGCACTGGGTGGAGGTGCCGCTGCCCGGCCCCCGGCTGCCGCACGACATGGCCTTCACGGAGAACTTCAGCATTCTGGGCGACTTCCCGCTGTTCTGGGACCCCTCGTTGCTCACCCAGGACATCCACCTGCCGCGCTACTTCCCCGACCTGCCGACACGGTTCGCGGTGATCCCGCGCTACGGCAGCACCGCGGACATCCGCTGGTTCGAGGCGGACGCGACCTACGCGCTGCACTTCATCAACGCCTACGAGGACGGCGACGAGATCGTCCTCGACGGCTTCCCGCAGGCCAACCCGTCGCCGCGCAAGCAGGAGGGCGACGACTTCTGGCGCTCCTTCTACCGCCACATCGACCTGACCGCGCTGCGCCCGCGCCCGCACCGCTGGCGCCTCAACCTCACCACCGGCCAGGTGAAGGAGGAGGACCTGTCCGACACCTGCATGGAGTTCGGCATGATCAACGGCCGGTACGGCGGGCAGCCGTACCGCTACACCTACAACATGACGGGCCACCCGGGGTGGTTCCTGTTCGACGGCATCGTCAAGCAGGACGTGCTGACCGGTGCGGAGAAGCGGTTCTCCTTCGGCGACGGCGTCTTCGGCAGCGAGACCCCGATGGCGCCGCGGGCCGGGGCGACGGCTGAGGACGACGGCTACCTGTTGACCTTCACGACCAACGTCAACACCGACAGCTCCGAGGCGCTGATCCTCACCGCGCAGGACCTCGACCTGGTGGCCCGCATCCGGCTGCCCGAGCGCGTCTCGTCCGGCACGCACTCGTTCTGGGCGCCCTCCTCGGCGCTGTGACCACCACCTCGACCGCTGCCGGACCGAACGCGATCGGCGCGACCCTCGGGCTGTTCGGGGACGAGTGGAACCTGCTGATCGTGAGGCAGGCGTTGGAGGGGGCCCGGCGCTACGGCGAGTTCCAGAACAGGCTCGGCATCGCGCCGAGTGTGCTGTCGGCCCGCCTGTCGACCTTGACCGCCGCCGGGGTGCTGGACAAGGACGCTGCGGGGCCGGGCTACCGGCTGGCCGCCCCCGGCAAGGACCTGTGGTCGGTGCTGCTGTGCATCTGGGCGTGGGAGCAGCGCTGGGTCCAGGGCGAGGCCCTGCCGACGATGCGGCACCAGCCCTGCGGTGACGTCTTCACTCCGGTCCTCACCTGCCTGTCCTGCGGTGCGCCCGCCGAGGCCGCCGACGTCGACCTGCAGCTCGGGCCCTCCGGCGACCTGGCGCGGGCGGTGCCGACCGGCACCAACCGGCGCCGCAGCGGGTCGTCCCGGGCGCCGGGGCCGGGGTTGTTCGCCGAGACCATGGCCCTCATCGGGAGCCGCTGGTCCAGCGCGCTCCTCGGGTCGGCGTTCCTCGGGGCCCGGCGCTTCACCGACTTCGAGCAACGGCTCGGCGCCCCGCCCAACGTCATCTCCGAGCGGCTGCGCACCTTTGTCGAGCTCGGCGTTCTCGACGACTCCTACCACCTCACCGCCAAGGGGCTCGGCTTCTTCCCGGTCGTCGCGTTGCTCGTCGCGTGGGGGGAGCGCTGGGTCCCGGCGGCGGGCGGGCCGGCCCTGCTCGCCCGGCACCGGAGCTGCGGCCACGCCTTCGCCCCGAGCCTGCGCTGCTCCGCCTGCGGCGGTGTCCTGAACCGGTCCGACGTGCTCATCGACCATGGACACGTCCGCGTCCGCTGACCGGCAGGCAGGCAGGCGCAT
Source organism: Frankiales bacterium (assembly GCA_031416735.1). Taxonomy (GTDB): domain Bacteria; phylum Actinomycetota; class Actinomycetes; order Mycobacteriales; family SCTD01; genus RYN-111. The sequence continues at coordinate 4,999 of JANOTZ010000067.1, read as the reverse complement.
CGCCAGCCGTTCGTGTACCAGCGAGGACCGGTGAGATTCCGGCGCTGTCCCGCAGCTGTCGTCCCCACGGAGATAGTGCGACCGGCCCGGGATAGGGCCTACTTCGTCATCTATGCATTTCGTATCGGCTACAACAGCGTGACTCGAGGGCCCTATCACTGCCGGGGCAACAATTGCCGATGGTGAAATCATGTCGTGGAAGAACGAGCTTGGTGGGCAGCGCCCAGTGCTGCCGCCCTTGGGGCGTCTCGCCATGCCGCTCGTGGCTGGCGCGGTGGTCTTCGGTGTCGTCACCGCCTTCGCAGCCACCCTGCCGGTGAGTTCCACGACCGTTGGGGCGGGCAACGGCACCGTGGGCAGCTGCAACGTGAGCGCCTCCGTCACCTACACCACGGTCTACGCACCGACGCTCCCCGGTTACAAGGTGGCCACCGCCCCCGTCGCGACGGCCGCTTCCTGCGCCGGGCTCGCCTACAAGCTGACGTTGACCGGAGCCGGCAACGCCTCCCTGGGTGAGGCCACGGGCACCCTGAACGCCTCCGGAGGCAGCACGCCTGACTTCACCGCGAGCAACATCGCCGCCGCCCTCGTGACCGGAGTCTCGGTGGTGATCACAGGATGAGCTGGGTTGGGCGCGCACGTGGCCCGGCTGCCGCGCTGACCACCGTGACCATCATGACCTTCGCGTTCACGGAAGCTGCCGGGGCCGCCGACGTCGTTCCGAGCCCCCGCTGGTTCAGCGGCGCATCGGCGAGCGTGAGCAGCTGTGGAGCGGTGAGCGGCATCAGCATCTCGTGGACGTCGACAGCCAATGTCGTCACCACCGTGGCGCTGGGCTCCATCCCCGCTGCCTGCCTCGGTGGCTCGCTGCACCTGACGCTGGTCGGGGCTGGTCAGGCGGCGCTTGGTGCCGTCGGCCCGGTGGTGATCACCGGCACGAATCAGTCGATGAGCCCGTTGACCGGCGCACCATCCGCTTCGGCTGTCATCGGCGCCTTCATCACCGTGGTGGGGGCATGAAGCGCGGAGTGGCATTAGTGGCGATCACAACAGCGCTGGTCGTCCCGGGCGGCCTGACCTGGGCTGCCAGCCTCCTGCTCGCCTCGAGGACTCTCGACACTTCCTCCTTGCCGACGCCGGTGATGTTTCCCATGTCGGTCACGGTCGCCAACAAGAGCGGGGGCACGCTCGGTAGGGCCCAGAACGGCGACATCGCCACCCTCGTGTTCTCGAGGCAGATCGACGAGCCCACTCTGTGCAGTGGCTGGTCCAACGCCTCCCCGACGCAGGCGCTGGTAAATCTGCCATGGTCGATCGTCGACGGCGGAGTCGCCAACGACAGGCTGCGCGTGACGGGGACCGGGGTCTCGGCCACGTGCGCCACCGGCTTTCACATAGGCAGCATCGATCTCGGTTCGCCCGGCTACAACGTCAGCACAACGGCGATCGACTTCCTCGGGACGGACATCGCTCTCACCGTCGGCGCGGCCACGACCACCGTCACCGTCACCCTGGACGGTCAAAAGAACGGCTCGGCGGTGACCGTGCCGTCAGGTGCGTCGGCGCTCTGGACGCCAGACCCGCTCCTGAAGGACCGGGCGGGCGTCAACTGCGGATCGAACCTGTCCCGATCGAGCGCCACCGTGCAGTTCTGAGAGGGCGACGATGCGCCGATATGTGAGCGTGGCGGGATGGATGCTCGCCGCGGCTGCGCTCGCCTTCATCGTGGCCTTCTGGCCCCAGTCCCTGGGTGGAAGCGTTGCCTACGTCAAGGTGGACGGCCTGTCGATGGAGCCGACCCTGCACCTCGGTGACCTCGCGGTTGTACGACGCCAGTCGAGCTACCGCGTGGGAGACCCGGTCGCGTATCGGATTCCCAAAGGACAGTTTGGTGCCGGAGCGCTCGTCATCCACCGGCTGACGGGCATCGACGGGACGGGGGCGTTCATCACCAAGGGCGACAACAGGAGTGTTGCCGATGAGTGGCGCCCCCGGACGGCTGACATCTTGGGAAAAGTCTTCTATGACGTGCCGGGCGCCGGCGCGGCGCTCGCGGCGCTCAACCGTCCCGTCTACCTGGGGGGGTTCGTTGCGGCGCTCACGGTCTTCGTCATGGTGATCCCGTCCCGTACCCGAATTGATTAACCAGATTCTCCGGGATCGACCCGAAAACATGGGCATGGGCCAATTCGGCATAGTTGATGGGGGAGTCTCCGTGAAGAAGTATCTTGTTCCGCTGGTTGCAGGCGTCGTCGTGTTCGGTGCGGTGACCGCTTTCGCCGCCACACTCAATGTCTCCAGTTCGGGCCTCGCGGCCGGAAATGCGACCGTCGCTTCCTGCAATTCCGGAGCGACGGTCTCCTACACGACCGCGGCGACCACCCGGGCCCAGACGTACGAGCTCGCCACCGCCCCCGTCGCCTCTGCCGTGGAGTGCGCGACGAAGGCCTACAAGGTGACGGTCCTCGGCGCGTCCAACGCTTCGCTCGGCGAGATCGCGGGCACCCTGAGCGCGACTGGGACGGCGACACCGGACTTCAGCGCCCTGGACATCGCCGCGGCGGATGTTATCGGTGTTGCGGTGGTCATCTCCGGCTGATCGCGGGCCAGGGCGATCGGTGTCGCGGTGGTCATCTCCGGCTGATCGCAGGCCAGGGCGAGGATCTAGTCGAAGGGCCGGCGGGGTTACTGCCGGCCCTTCGACGTTGCCACGTGCATGTGCCCGGGCTGATCGGCTTGCTTCGCTAGGCTGCTCGCACCAGGAGGGCTCGCCTAGAGGCCGATGGCGGCGGTCTTGAAAACCGCTATGGGGTTAAACCCATCGTGGGTTCGAATCCCACGCCCTCCGCTCGCTCGCTCCATCCGCCGGAGGTCAGTGACCGGCCCCTCCCATGACGATGCCGTGACGTGCCGACACTTCGCCTTGCCACGCGCCCAGCCCAGCCGTCACAGTTCCCAGGTGCGCCTCCTCCTCACCGGCGGAGCCGGTTTCATCGGCTCGGGGGTTCTAGATGTGGGTCGAGTGAACCCCGGTGGCGTCGGCCTCGTCCTGGCGCCGGGCCACAGTGCGCCTCCTGGCACAGCCGTACAGGAGCAGGCCTCCTGCCACCGCCGGCACCGGTGCGGTGCTCAAAGGGAAAAACGTGCTCTCGTTCGGGTCGGACATCACCAGGACGACGTGGACGACGAGCAGCGGCAGTGTCCCGAAGAAGGTGATAGCCGCAGCAGATGGACCTCCCGTGAAGAGGCGTGAGGCAGCGAGCAGAGAGGCACCAGCGGCTAGCCCTGCGAACACTGCTTGGTGCAGCTGTCCACACTGGATACCGCGGCACTCGTTGACGAAACTCGCGGCGCCCAAAGTCAGCATGAGTGAAAAGACCGCGAAGACAGTCAGCGCGAGCGCCATGACAACTCGACCCACACCCACCCGGTGCCCCGGCTGTACGTCCACCACCGGCCCCCCCGACCTCGTGCGGAGTGTGGGACTACGGATGGGCAGCGTCAAGCACTCCCGCACCTTTGGATAGCGAGCGAGCCATGAGTGCTCCAATCGCCGCCGCTTGCCGCTCGCACCCGGGTGAGATACGTGCCGCTCCTCACGGTGGTACCCGGCCTTCTTCACTCTCCTGCGAAGCGGCGCTACCCTCCCTTCGTGGTAGGAGGCCCGTGCATACGCCGCATCCCCGACGTGCAGGATCCTGCTCTCGCTGGCGCTCATTTCGATTACGCCGATTGCTTCGAGGTCAGGACGGCTGCGCCGATGCAGCACAGCCCCGAGTCATTGGCTCGGGCGGCACTGGAAGGCATGCCGCTAGCGTTGCGTGGCGTCGTCCTGGGTGCTCACCGCTTTGTTCTTCGTCTCCGGCTGGGACCGCTGTCATCTGCCGATCACGTCCTCGGGTGGCAGATCGTCGCCTCGTCTGCTGACCTTGTTGTTCTGGAGGCAGATGGTCCAATCATGCGGGGAGTCATGATTGGGCGCAGGACCGGTTCCGGTGTGACGGTCCTGCGTACTTACGTCTTCTATCAGCGGCCCTTCGCGCCCTTCATCTGGAGCGTTGTCGGGGTGCTGCACCGCAGGGTTGCGCCGTATCTGCTGAGGCGTGCAACGGCCGAAGGGTAGGTGCCGTGATCCATGTGCTCGCGCGGCACCGGTCCGGCCGCGGCTAACGACGCTTCTCCGGCCTGGCGCCGTCGCCTGGTCACGCGACCAGCGGCATGAGCGGATGCTGTTCTACCGTCCCGGCGTGGACCTTCAGCCCATACGTGATGCGTACTCGTCCATGTCCGAGCAGTACATCAGTTTGGTCGGCGACGGTTCTCAGGAGCACGGGGACGACCTGGACCTCGTCCGACGGCACCTGGCCGGATTGCCCGGTACGGTGCTCGACCTCGGCTGCGGCCCTGGTCAGTGGACCTCCTACCTGCATTCGCTCGGCGCCGACGTGATCGGCGTCGAGATGGTGCCCGAGTTCGTCGCCAACGCCCGGGCGAGCCGTCCCGGGCTCGAGTTCCGGCAGGCTTCGATGACCGAGCTAGGCATCCCCGACCACTCCGTTGCGGGGATCCTCTCCTGGTACTCGACCATCCACCTGCCGCCCTCGGAGCTCGACAGCGTGCTTGCCGAATTCGGACGGCTCCTCGAACCTTCGGGCGTTCTGGTGGCCGGCTTCTTCGACAGCGACGACGACGTGGCACAGTTCGACCACAAGGTCATCGCCGCCTACCGCTGGCCGGCCGACGCGTTCTCTGCCCGCCTCGCCAGAGCGGGATTCGTGGAGGTCGAGCGCCTGCAGCGGCAGGTCTTGGAACGCCCGGACCGCAGATACGCCGCGATCGCAGCACGCGCGGCCTGATCCGTGTCCCGCGTGGCGCCCCCACGCCTCGCGGCAGATGAGGACACCAGTGGGGGTGGTAGTGACCGATAGCCATACGGCCGGACCAGCCACGACAACCGGTGAGAGCCGGCCTTCTTCGCGGTCGAAAGCCGCACTATTGG
>JANOTZ010000066.1:0-20059 GCA_031416735.1 Frankiales bacterium | reverse complement strand
GGCGTCCGGCGAGCTGCCGCAGCACCTGCCCGTCATAGGCGCCCGACAACCCCACCAGGGTGGCCGGTCGCACGACCGTGACGGCCAGGCCGTCCCGGACGTACTCCGCGGCGAGCCGCTCGATCGCGCTGTGCTCCCCCGCGAGGGTCGGATCGTCGGGCTCGCTGCGCAGAGCCGCCGCATCGGGCAGCGGGACCGGGTTGTCCGGCCGAGCGCCGTACACGTCGGTGGAGGTGCACAGCACGACGCGGCCGACCCCGACCGTGCGCGCCGCCGCGAGCAGTGCCGCCGTGCCCCCGACGTTGAGCGCGCGCCGGCTCGCCGCCGGCAACGTCACGTCGTACGACGTGGCGAGGTGCACCACCGTGCTCGCGCTTTCGAGCCGGCTGGTGAGCGACGGATCGGGTACGGCGGAAGGGACCCACCCGACCTGGTCGGCGCTTCCGTCGATGGCGACCAGGGCCTCGAGGTCGCCCCGCAGGGCGAGTCGCTCGAGGAGCGCGCGCCCCAGCCCCGAGTCGGCGCCGGTGACGGCGATGACCGAGGAGGCGACGGACGTGCGCCGGAGGCGGACCACACACACAGGTTCCCTCATGCGGGGCGAGTTAGGTTGGAGGCATGATCTCGGTGCGCCGCCCATGACCCGCCCGCCGTTCGGGTTCGGCCCGTCAGGCGGTTCGGACGAGCCGGACCCGAACGACCCGCTCGGCCTGGCCAAGATGCTCGGCGGGGGCGGCGGAGACCTGTTCGGGCAGCTGCAGCGCCTGCTGTCGTGGAGCGGTGGCCCGGTGAACTGGGACCTCGCCCGGGAGGTCGCGCTCGGCGCGATCAAAGACCTGGACCGACCCGTCACCGCTGCGGAGAGCCGGGAGATCGCCGACGCCGGACGGCTCGCGGACGTGTGGCTCGACCAGGTCACGACGCTGCCCAGCTCCGGGCAGGAGCACCAGGCGTGGACGCGTACCGGCTGGCTGGAGAGCACGCAGGCGGCGTGGCAGCAGCTGGTGGACCCGGTGGCCGGCCGGGTGACGGCCGCGATGGGCACCGCAATGGAGCAGGGCCTGGCGGGCGAGAGCGTCCCGACCGAGATCAGCGGGATGCTCGCTGGGCTCGGACCGAACCCGTTCGCGGCGGTGATGCAGCAGGTCGGTGGCCTGGTGTTCGGCGCGCAGGTCGGGCAGGCCCTCGGCGCGCTCGCCGGTGAGGTTCTGAGCACCACCGAGATCGGCATCCCGCTCGGCCGGAGCGCCCTGCTGCCGGCCAACATCGCCACCTTCGCCGAGGGGCTCGAGGTGCCGATCGACGAGGTCCGGATCTACCTGGCCCTCCGCGAGGCTGCCCACCAACGCCTGTTCGCGCACGTGCCGTGGCTCAAGGCGCACCTGTTCGACGCGGTCGACGCCTTCGCCCGGGGCATCGAGGTGGACGTGACGGCCATCGAGAACGCCGTGAGCGCGTTCGACCCGACCAACCCCGAAGCCACCCAGGAAGCCCTCAGCTCGGGGCTGTTCGAGCTGGAGACGACGGAGGCCCAGAAGGCCGCCCTGGCCCGCCTGGAGACGGCCCTGGCACTGGTGGAGGGCTGGGTCGACCTGGTCGTCGACTCGGCCGCCACGGCCCTGCCGCACTCCGTACAGCTGCGCGAGACCATCCGCCGGCGCCGCGCCACCGGCGGGCCCGCGGAGCAGACCTTCGCGACCCTGGTGGGCCTGCAACTGCGCCCCCGACGGCTCCGCGAGGCCGCGGCCCTGTGGGAGCGGATGACCGACGAGAAGGGCATGGAGGGCCGGGATGCCCTGTGGGCCCACCCGGACCTGCTGCCGGGGGCGTCCGACCTCGACCACCCGCTCGGGGCCACCCACGCCGCCGCCTCCGCCTCGGAAGGGACCGACTGGGATGCCGGCCTGGCCGCGCTCGACAAGAACCTCGACGGCCGGCTCGACCCGGACGCGGCGTCGCGGTTCGGCGAGGACGGCGACGGCGATGGCGATGGCGATGGCGATGAGGACGGCGACGGCGACGGCGATGGCGATGGCGATGGCGATGGCGATGGCGATGGCGATGGCGATGAGGACAACTCGGCCTGAATGCCCGCGCTTCATCTCCAGTCCACTTTGTCGTCACTTTTTTTCTACCCACAGGCCATGACGGCGTCGTCGCAGGTCACAGGCTTGGAGACCGTCGTCCACACAGTTGTCCACATCCCGTGGACAAGCTTGTCCACAACGACACACCACACCGTCCCCACCCCGTCCCCAGCGGCGTCCACAGGGCAGACCGACCGTCCATTGACGGGCCCGCCCGGACCCTCCTAACGTCCGGATCACGGAGCCCCCGGTGCTCCGGACCAGCTCGCAAGGGGAAGGCGAGCAGGTTCGGAACCACCGGGGGCTCCGTTACGTTCCCGGGTGCCTCGTGACGGTTCCGGGTGCCGTTCCCGACCGGCTCGGATGTGGCGGTTCCACCCCGCCAGGACCGCGTCGATCCACCACATCGCCCGCAGCCCCGCCCGACCGGCTCGGATGTGGCGGTTCCACCCCGCCAGGACCAGGTCGATCCACCACATCGCCCGCAGCCCCGCCGGCTGGCCGCGGGCTCAGCGCAGGCGGGGGCCGGTCAGTGGCCGGTGAAGGTGGGGGGTCGCTTGTCAGCCTGGGCCGTGAGGCCTTCCTGCAGGTCCGCCGTCGCCATGGTGACCGGCTGGGTCACCGCCTCCCACTGCAGGGCCCGCTCGAACGAACCCGGCCCACCGTCGCGCAGGGCCTCCTTGTGCAACCGGGTGGCCACCGGCGCCCCGGAGGCGACCTCGGCCGCCCGTTCGAGCACGGAGGCGAGGAAGACGTCGTCGTCGTACACGGCACTGCAGAGTCCGAGGCGGAGCATCTCCGGGGCGTCGACGACCCGGCCGGTGAGCAGCAGCTCGCGGGCCGCGGCAACCCCGACGACCTCGGGCAGGGTGTAGGTGGTGGCCATGCCCGCGTGCATCCCGAGCTTGGCGAACGGCACGGTGAACTTCGCGGACGCCCCGGCGTAACGCAGGTCGCAGGACAGCGCGAGCGCGGCGCCCGCCCCCACCGCCGCGCCGTTGACGGCGGCGATGGAGGGGACGTCGAGGGTGCGCAGGGTCAGCCAGGTCCGGTAGAACGGCAGCATCTTGTCGCGCAGCTCATCCACCGACGCGCCGCCGGCCCGCAGCCAGGAGAGGTCACCGCCGGAGCAGAACGCTCGTCCCGCTCCGGTGACGACGACGCAACGCACGGAACGGTCGCCGCGCAGTCCCTCGACCGCACTGCCCCACTGCGCCGTGAGCTCGTCGGTCATGGCGTTGCGCCGGTCGGGCAGGTCCAGGGTGAGCAGGACCACCCCCGCGTCGGCTCCGAGTGGTCGCTCGACCTTGAGAACCACGGAGCACTCCTTCGTCGCGGGGGTGAAGCAGGCCCAGCCTAGGAGTGTGTACGGCGGCGACGTGCGTGCACCAGGCCGGTGGAGCTGGCGAGCACCAGACCACCCGCGAGGGCGAGGACCGGCAGGTTGGGCTCGAGCCCGCTCGACGCCGCGGCCAGGCGGGCGTCCGCGAGGTCACGGGCCCGGTCGGCGCGGATCTCGTTGTTGCGGGCGGCCTGACGGCGGGCGACCGCAGCGCGGCGCTCGGCCATGCGCTGCTGGACGGCCTTCTGACGGGCGACCGCAGCGGTGTCGATGACGGCGACGGTCCGGACGCCCACCGGGGTGGCGGTCACGTGGGCCACGCCGGAGTAGCCGAGCTGCTGCGCGGCGGCCTGCGAGAGGTCGAGGACGCGGCCACCGGCATACGGGCCGCGGTCGTTGATGCGGACCACGACGCAGCGGCTCTGGCGGCAGACCCGCAGTCGGGTACCGAACGGCAGCGTCTTGCTCGCCGCGGTCATGGCGTAGGTGTTGAAGCTCTCGCCGTTGGCCGTGGTCTGGCCCTGGAAGGAACCGCCGTACCAGGAAGCCTCTCCGGAGAACGTCGATCCGGTCGCCACCGTCTTGGTGACGAGCTTCGTCGGCAGGGCGGCGGTGCGGGCGCCACCACGGCTGGCCCGGGCAGCGGTGCGGGCCGGCAGGTCCGTGCGGGCCGGGAGGGCGACCGCGGACGGGAGGGCCTCGGCCTGGGCCGAGAGGGTGTCGGAGGCGGTCGGCTCGCTGTCCTGGAGGACGACGAAGGCGGTGCCGGTAACGGCTAGGCCGGCGACAAGGCCACCGACGAGGATGCGGACTGGGGTTCGGGTCATGGGCGCTGGTCGCGTCCCGGCCACGAGATGGCCCCTGGGTGAGGCCGTGCGGGCGGGTGGGGACCTCACCTCCCTCTCAGGTCGTTGCGGTCAGGCGGAGCGGGGTGCTTCGCCGTGATTGCTCACGCTAGAGACAGGTGCTTGCAATTGCTAGCGCCCCTCACGGACCGAGCCGGCCGCCAGAGGTAAACCTGCAGGTCAGAAGCCTTATGGCCGCTCAATCCGTGTCGCTTCTCACAGCGCTCTTGTCCTGGAACGTCACCCGATCGGGTGGCCGGACGGGGGGTGCGCGATCCCGAGAACACCAGTGGACACCCACGACGACGACGGGACGGGTACCCATGGAAACGACACGAGCACTCGCCGTAAGGCGCCCTCGAGGGGCTGCGCTGATCGCGCTCGCCCTCTCCGGCGCCACGGTCCTCACCGGCCTGCCGGGAGCCCAGGCGGCCGCAAGCCCTCGCCTGCAGAGCGTGATCGTGACCGGTGTCGGCGACGTCGGCGCGGCCGTGCGTGCGGCCGGCGGCGAGCTCATCGACCGACTGCCACTGATCGGCGGCGCGAGCGCCCGGCTCCCGATCAACACCAACCTCGGCCCGTCCTGGATGGTCGTGCCGGACCGGCCCGTCACCGTCTCCGGCAGCAACAGCACCAGCGGGCCGGCCAGCACGGTCCGCGCCACCCTCGGCCTGGGTGCCCCTGCCGGTGAGGGCGCCGGCGTCACGGTCGCCGTCGTCGACACCGGCGTGGCCGACATCCCCGACCTGACGGGGCGCCTCACCCACCTTGACGTGTCCGGTGCCGGCATCGGCGACGGCTACGGCCACGGGACGTTCGTCGCGGGCCTGATCGCCGGCGACGGCAGCTCCTCCGACGGCGCGTACGCCGGCGTGGCCCCCGGTGCCAGCATCTTCGACGTCCGGGTCGCCGGCGATGACGGCAGCTCGAGCCTCAGCCTGGTCCTGAAGGGCCTGCAGGCCGTCGCGGCGAACCCCGACGTCGACGTCCTGAACCTCTCGCTCTCGTCCGGCAGCCCCCTGCCGTACCAGATCGACCCGCTCACGGTGGCGCTGGAAGCCCTGTGGCGTAAGGGAATCACCGTCGTGGTGCCGGCCGGCAACGATGGTGCTGACGGCAAGCGCAGCATCACCAGCCCCGGTAACGACCCGGTCCTGCTCACCGTCGGCGGGCTCGACGAGAACGGCACCGCCCGTCACAAGGACGACAGCATCGCCTCGTGGTCCTCGCAGGGCCCGGCCCCCCAGGGCGTCGCCAAGCCCGACCTGGTCGCACCCGGTGCGCACCTGGTCAGCACCGGCGCACCCGGCTCGGCAGTGTGGGAGGGCAACAGCTCGTCGCGCGTCGGCGACGCCTACTTCAAGGGCTCCGGTACGTCGTTCTCCGCCGCGGTCGTCTCCGGCGCCGCCGCCGTCCTCTTGCAGAAGCGGCCGGCCCTGAGCCCGGACCAGGTCAAGGCGCTCAGCACCAAGACCGCGTACGACGTGGATGGCCACCAGACGGCCACCGGCGCCGGCGGCCTCGACCTCGCCAAGGCGCTCGACACCGATGCCCCGAACGTCAAGCCGGCACAGGACACCATCCCCGGCTCGGCCAGCGCCTGGGCCGCCTTGATGCAGGCCATCATCGACGGCGACGTCGACGCCGCGGCCAGCGCGTGGGCGAACCTCTCCCCCGCCGCCCGGCAGTGGGCCGCCCGGCAGTGGGCCACCCTCTCGCCCGAGGCCCGGCAGTGGGCCGCCAGCAGCTGGGCCGCCCGCCAGTGGGCCGACGCCGACGACGTGTGGCTCGCCCGGCAGTGGGCAGCCCGCCAGTGGGCAGCCCGCCAGTGGGCCGACAGCGACTGGAGCGCCCGCCAGTGGTCAGCTCGGCAGTGGTCAGCCCGGCAGTGGTCAGCCCGGCAGTGGTCCGCGCGCCAGTGGAGCGAGGACAGCTGGACCGCGGATGACTGGAGCGCCCGTCAGTGGAGCGCCCGGCAGTGGTCCGCGCGGCAGTGGAGCGCCATCGACTGGAGCTAACAGGCTCGAGTTCAGCCAGAAAATGCCGATGTCCTCCTCAGGAGTTAGTTGAGGAGGACATCGGCCGTGAAAGGGGTGCGTAGGTGAGCGGCAGACTCGGCCGTCTCGTCGCGCTCGCCGCGGCGATCGGTGTCCTCGCCCAGGGCCTCGGGCTCCTCATCGTGCGGGATGCCCAGGCGTTCGCACCGCTCTCGTCCTACGACGGCTTCGGCTGGGCCTCCGGTTGGACCCTCGTCGGCCTCTGCCTGGCGATGACCTTCGCGGGCGACTGGGTCGCGGTCCGGGTGCGTCATGGCGAGGAAGTCGAAGAACTGACCCTGTTCGAGGCAGCCTGCGTCGTTGACGTCCTGGTGCTCTCCGGCCCGTGGGCGCTCATCGTCCCGGTGGTCGCCACGGTCCTGTGTTCGGTGGCCCGGCGCCGCGGACTGGTCAAGATCGTCTTCAACGGTGGCAATCTCGCGGCCGCGGTCGCGGTGCTCGTGGTCACCGCGCACCTCGCCGCGGAGGCCAGCGACGGCCTGTCGTTGCGGACCATCGTCGGCGTCACCCTCGGCATGCTGGGCCTGACCGCCGTCAACCTGTTCGCCCTGTCCCGGGTGCTCGCGGTCGTCACCGGGGACGACCCGTGGCAGGTGGTACGCGACGGCGTGCGACTGTCGGCCGTGATGGCCATCGGCACCGTGGCCCTGGGCGGCACCGCCGTCACGCTGGCCGGCGCGGCCCCTGCCCTGCTGCCCTTCGCCCTCATGCCCGCAGCCGCCCTCACCTTCGCGTTCAAGGCCACCGAGCAGGAGTCGGAGGAGCGCGAGCGGTCCTCGCGTCTGCTGGCCCTGTCGCAGGTCCTGGCCGGCCGGCTCGATGCCGACGAGGTGCTGGAGTCCTTCCTCGACCTGACCCGACAGGCCTTCCGGGCTGATATCGCGATGGCGGTGCTCGACCCGGCTGCCGCCCCCGGCGGGTGGCTGGCCACGAGCGTGGTCGACGACCGCGAACACGGTCGCGATCGCCGTACCAGCCATCCCCTCGAAGCCGAGCTGCTCCGCCGAAGCCGGGTCGAAGGGGCGGCGGTGCTGCACGAGCCGTTGCCGCCCGGCTGGCGCCTCGCGCTCGTCGCACCCCTCGAGGCCGAGGGTCGGCGGATGGGTGTCGTCGTCATCGCGACCCGCGACCGGCACCTGAAACTGGGGTCCCGCGAGCTCACCTTGTTGACCCCGCTCGCCAGCGCCCTTGCGGTCGCGCTGCGCGGCGCGGCGCACGTCGCCCGGCTGGTGGAGGAGACGAGCAAGCTCAAGGCCGTCGTCGACCAGTCCTCCGACGGCATCCTGGTGCTCGACGGCAACGGCACCGTGCAGCTCTGGAGCCCCGCGGTGGAACGCCTCACCGGACGCACCGAGGAGGCGGCCCTGGGTCGTCCGCTGTCCGCGCTGATCGCCACCAGCACCACGGACGGGACCCCGCGCGACCCGTTCCTGTCCGGGCGCTCGCTGCTCACGATCGAGGAGCCGCAGGCCGTCGTGGAGCTGACGATGCTCCGCGACGACGGGGACCGGAAGGTCATCCGCTGCGCGCACGCCGGAGTCTTCGACGAGACCGGCGTACTCGTCCGGGACGTCGTGTTCGTCCATGACGTGACCCGCGAGCGGCAGGTGGAACGGCTCAAGGCCGACTTCATCGCGACCGTGTCGCACGAGCTGCGCACACCGGTCACGCCCATCAAGGGCTACGCCGACCTGCTGCGCCGCCGCGGTCACTCGATGACCCAGGAGAAGCGCGACGAGTGCCTCGCCGTCATCAGCGACCGGGCCTCGCACCTCTCCCGCCTGGTGGAGGACCTGCTGCTCGCGTCCCGCATCTCCGCCACCGAGGGCAGCACCCAGGCCAAGGTGGACATGGCCCGCGACGACCTCGCTTCCCTTGTACGACGCGCCTCCGGCGACTTCGGCGACCAGAACGACCGGGTGACCGTCCACGTCCCGGACGTACCGGTCCACGTCGCCTGCGACCCGATCCGGGTCATCCAGGTCCTCACCAACATCATCGGCAACGCCCTGAAGTACTCCGCCACCGGAACGCCCGTCGACGTGCGGCTGACCGTCGAGGGTGACCGGGCGTTGGTCCAGGTGCAGGACCACGGCCGCGGCATCCCCGCCGACCATCTGGAGAAGGTCTTCGACAAGTTCCACCGGGTCGAGGACCCGATGCTCATGACCACCGGCGGCACCGGGCTCGGGCTCTACATCGCCCGCTCGCTGGCCGCGGCCATGGGCGGGGAGCTGACCTGCACCTCGACGCTGAACGTCGGGTCGGTGTTCACCTTCGCCCTCAAGCGGGCCCCCGTCGCGGTGGAGAAGGCCCCCGAACCGGCCGTCGCAGCGACTCCCGTGCACGCGCTTCCGGACGGCCCGCGCCCCCGCCGGGCACCCCCCTGGGCGGCCCCTCCGCCACGCCCGGAGCCCGTTGAAGGCGTGATCAGCCCGTAGACCGCTAGGGTTCGGGTACGAAGCGCCGCGCGCCAACCGGGCGCAGGCACCCGGGGCGCGTCCCCGTCCAACACATGGAGGACCCCGTGGCTGAGACCTACAACGGTTACTGCGTGAAGTGCAAGGAGAAGCGCGACTTCGATGGCGAGGTCAAGGTGAGCGACTCCGGTCGACGCATGGCCCAGGGGCTTTGCCCGGTGTGCGGAACGAAGATGAACCGCATTCTCGGCAAGGCCTAGTCACCACTGCACGCTCAGTATCACCAGCATTTCATGTACGTCCGGACGTGGGCGGCCTTCGCACCTGAAGGTCGTCCACGTCCGTTTTTCTGCTAGACACGCTTGCATGTCCCGCCTTACTCGCGTCCTCGTTTTCCCCGCCACCACCCTCGCGCTCAGCGCCTCGCTCGCCGGGTGTGGCGGCACCTCGACCGCCAGCCCCCAGGAGTGGACCAGCGCGCTCTGCAAGGCCCTGACGCCCCTCGCCGCCCATGGGGCAGCGCTCCAGACCAGCCTGGGCAGCCAGGGCGCGGAGGTCGCGACCAACCCCAGCGGGGTCCGGGACCGGTTCGCCACTTCGCTGGGCCAGCTGGCCGCCGACTTCGAAGCCGGTCGCGCCGCTGCCGAGAAGGCCGGCGCGCCGGAGGTCAAGGATGGCGCCGCGATCCAGCAGGAGGTCGTGACCGGCCTCGAGCGGACCGCCAAGGTCTTCGCGGACGCCAAGGCGAAGGTCACGGCAGCCCCGCCGGACGCCAAGGCGGTCAGCGCCGCTGTGCTCGCGGCGAGCCAGAGCATCACGACCGGGTTCGAGTCGTTCGGCAACGCCTTCACCAAGCTCGGCGCCAGCACGGAGCTGTCCAAGGAAGGCGACAAGAACCCCGACTGCAAGGTCCTCAACAAGGGCTGATCCAGCCCCTGCCCCCGCTGCCCTCCGTGCCCCGGCCGATGTCTCCGCCGCCCCGGCCACTACCTCGGTGATCCACGGGGAGTTTGAGGGGGATCCTGGCGCCGGATGCACCTCAAAGCCCACGTCGATCATGGTCGAGAGCGCCCCCTTCCCGCCGTACTCGCCTGGCTTGATCCACGGAACCCGCTCAGCCAAAAGTGTGCGATTCGACGCTGTGCGCGTTCCGTGGATCATGCTCGCCAGGGGTAGTGGCCTCTTCGCAGCGGTAGAGCCCGCTCAGGTTGGGGAGGACGCGTTCCTGCGGAAGCGTCGGGGACCTGGGGCCGCGTTCCTGCGGAAGCGTCGGGGAACTGGGGCCGCGTTCCTGCGGAAACGTCGGGGAGCTGGGGCCGCGTTTCTGCGGAAGCGTCGAGAGGCGACCCGCGCTGCGGCACAGGCGGTTGGGTGTGGACAGCCCGAACGGTCCACAGGGCCGGAGTGTCACGGTGACTCCTCCCGCCGACCTGGAGGTTCCTGTGCACCCTCGCCCCCGTCTGGACCCCGTTCCCGTGGCCGGCCCCGTGGCTGGCCCCGGTCCCGCCCCCGATCTCGGCCCCGTTCCCTCCCCCGATCTCGCCCCCGTTGCTGACCCAGTCGCAGTCCCCGTTGCTGTCCCCGTTCCCTCCCCCGCTGCTGTCCCCGTTGCTGACCCAGTCGCAGTCCCCGTGGCTGGCCCCGTTCCCTCCCCCGCTGCTGTCCCTGATTCGAGAAACGCCACGGGGCCCATCGTGCGCCCGGTGCTGCTGCCTGCCGCCCGGCGCCTGTGGCGGGAGGACGGGGCGCTCCAGCTCGGGCGCCCGTCCGCCAGGGCCGTCGTCCTGCACGGGGTCGACGTCCAGAAAGGCCTGCTGCCGTTGCTGGACGGCACGCGTACCCGGGGGCAGGTGGTGGCTGAGTCGAGCTGCGCGCAGGCGGAGCAGGTGCTGGACCTCCTCGAGTCCGCCGGGCTCCTGCTGGACTCCGACGACCTGTCCCCGACTGGGCTCGACCGCACGGAGCGCGAGCGGCTGGCCCCCGACGTGGCGTCGCTCTCACTGCTCCACGGACGCCGGGCGGGGGCGACCCTGCTGTCCAGACGCAGCGCCCGGGTGGTCGTCCACGGCGGCGGGCGGGTGGGTGCACCGCTCGCCGCGCTGCTGTCGGCAGCCGGGGTGGGCACGGTCGATGTCCGCGACGACCAGCCGACGCGGATGGGCGACACCGGCGTCGGCGGACTGACCGCACTGGACCTGGGGCGCCCCCGGGCCGAGGCCCTCGCCGGACGACTGCGGTCCGCTGGGTCGGCCCGCCCCGTTGCCCTGGTCGTGCTGACCGACGAGCGCGCCGAGCAGACGGCCGCCGTCCTCCTGGCGGCCGGCACCCCGCACCTGATCGCGCGCGTCGATGAGCACCTGGGCACAGTCGGCCCGTTGGTGCTTCCCGGCACGTCGGCCTGCCTGCACTGCCTCGACCTGACCCGTTCGCTGCTCGATCCGGGCTGGCCCGCCGTCGCGGCGCAGCTCGACCAACCCCGTCGTGGGATCGCTGCTTGCGACGGAGTGCTCGCTGTCGCCGTGGCCTCGCAAGCGGCGCTGCAGGTGCTGGAGCTGCTCGAAGGGGGCACCCCTGCCAGCCTCGGCGGGACGCTGGAGCTCGAGCTGCCCGGCTGGCGCTGGCGCCGGCGCAGTTGGCCGCAGCACCCCGGCTGCCCCTGCGCCTGGGCGCTCGGCGCCCCCGCGCGGCAGTCCGACAACCCGAGCCCCGACCAGGCAGCAGCCTGACGAACGGGCAGCCGCGGACCAGGAGCCTGAGGAAGCGGGTCGGCGAGCGAGCCGCCGTACAGGAAAGAGCCTGAGGAAGCGGGTCGGCGAGGGAGCCGCCGTACAGGAAAGTGGCGGGGCAGCGACACTGTGAGGATGAACGACATCCCGCGCCGCACGGTCACCCGGGGCGCCAAGCTCGCGAGCCTGCCGCTCGGGGTGGCGGGCCGCGGCGCGATGGGGCTCGGCAAGCGGATCGGCGGCCGGCCGGCCGAGCTGGTCACCGCGGAGCTGCAAGCGAGGACCGCCGAGCAGCTGTTTCAGGTCCTGGGGCAGCTCAAGGGCGGGGCGATGAAGTTCGGTCAGGCGATGAGCGTCTTCGAGGCGGCGCTGCCCGAGGACGTGGCCGCGCCCTACCGGGCCGCGCTGACCAAACTGCAGGAAGCCGCGCCGCCGCTCCCCGTCAAGACCGTGCACGCCGTGCTCGCCGACCAACTCGGAGCGGACTGGCGCGAGCAGTTCCTGCACTTCGACGACAAGCCGGCGGCCGCCGCGAGCATCGGGCAGGTGCACCGGGCCGTCTGGACCGACGGGCGCGATGTGGCCGTCAAGATCCAGTACCCCGGAGCCGGCAAGGCCCTGCTCGGCGACCTCAAGCAACTCGGCCGGATGGCCCGCGTGTTCGCGGTTTTCTCCCCCGGTCTCGACATCAAGCCGCTGCTCAAGGAGCTGGTGGACCGGGTCGCCGAGGAGCTCGACTACCGGCTCGAGGCGGACAGCCAGGAGCAGTTCGCCCTCGCCTACGACGGCGACCCCGACATCTGCATCCCCCAGGTGGTCGCCCGCGCCGACACGGTGCTCGTCACCGAGTGGATCGAGGGCATCTCGCTCGCCGCGATCATCCGGGACGGCACCCCCGGCCAGCGCGACCGGGCATCGTTGCTGCTCGCCCAGTTCCTGTTCTCCGGCCCGGTCCTGGCCGGCCTGCTGCACGCCGACCCGCACCCGGGCAACTTCCGGCTGCTCCCCGACGGGCGGCTCGGGGTGATCGACTTCGGGGCCGTCAACCGGCTGCCCGACGGTGCCCCGGAGCCGATCGGTCGGCTTTCCCGGCTCGCCCTGGAGGGCAACAGTGGCGAGGTCCTCGAGGCCCTCCGCGGCGAGGGCTTCGTCAAGCCCGGCATCGAGATCGACGGCGAGCGGATGCTCGACTACCTGCTGCCGCTGCTCGAGCCGATCTCGTCCCCGAGCTTCCGCTTCTCCCGGGAGTGGCTGCGCCGCGAGGCGGTACGCCTCGGCGACCCTCGCTCACCGGCCGCCCAGCTCGGGCGCCAGCTCAACCTGCCGCCGCACTACCTGCTCATCCATCGCGTCACCCTGGGAACGATCGGGGTGCTGTGCCAGCTCGGCGGCGAAGCGCCGTACCGGGATCTCATGCAGAGCTGGCAGCCGGGCTTCGCACAACCCTGACTACCACCAGGCTTCGTCGAGCTTGCCCTCGATGGACCGCAGGTTGTCGCGGGTGCAGCGCTCGCACATCCACTGCTGCCCGCGGGCATTGAGCAGGAACGACCAGGTCGCCGGCCGGTCCTCGACGAAGGTGCCACAGACGCTGCAGGTCGCCGGTTCTCCCATGCACGCCAGTGTGGCGCATCCGAAGCCCTACCGTAGAGGGATGAACGTCGAGGAAGAGCCAGACCAGGAACCGCAGGTCGATCCGCACTACCTCGAGCTGCTGCGCACCACGAAGCTCCCCGAGGCCTACCTGCCCGCGGCCATGTCCGGGCCCAAGAAGCCCTGGGTGCGGGTCGCAGCGACGGTCGTCATCGGCGTCCTGGTGCTCGCGACGTTCTTCGGCGTCTGCCTCACCTACGGGCCCCGCCTCACCTGACGGTCAGGGCCACCAGCCAACTGGCCGTGCGACACGCGACCGCCGGAGTCCGAGCCCGGTCGAGGCCTCCCGGTCCGAGGTCGCTGGGTGCGGGTCACCGCGCCATGCTGCCAGGGCGAACCGCGGGTCCGGTTGTTGCGCCGTCCCACCCGCGTCGTGTTGGCTCGCTACGACCGCCCCTTCCCCGGGGGCGACGGCAGCGAAGGATCAGCGACGATGGCCGTGCACGACGACGTGACGGCGCTGCGAGACGCCGTACACGCTCTTGAGAGGGCCAGCGCTGCGGTGGCGGCTCACTACCGCGACAACGTCGATGCGCGGCGCCTGCAGTCCGACGTGGCGCGCATCGCGCAGGACGTGCACCTGCTGTGCGGACAGGAGGTCGCGGCGCAGCCCCCGCTCGAGATCATCGACGACACGGTCTACCCGCAGAGCTTCTGGATGGACGCCGACGAAGAGGGTCTCGGCGGCAACAGGTAATACTGCTGCCTAAGCCAGGCTCCGCAAGAACGTCGAAGGGAACGCATGACCACCACCGCCCCAGCCGGTACAGGCGCGCCGGGCCGCGCACGTATCGACGCCAAGACGCTCAGGACCGACCGGTGGTGGATCCAGCCGCTCGTCACGTTCACGGTGCTGGTCCTGTTCATCATCTACTCGACGATCCGCGCGTTCATGGGTCGGGACTTTTTCACCGACCCCTACATCTCGCCGTTCTACTCGCCGTGCCTGTCGGCCAGCGGTTGCGGTGACGCGCCCAGCATCGACCTGTTCCCGAGCAACGCGTTCTTCACGCCGGCGATCTTCATCCTCATCTTCCCGCTCGGCTTCCGGCTGACCTGCTACTACTACCGGAAGGCCTACTACCGCGCCTTCTGGCTGTCGCCGCCGGCCTGCGCCGTCGCCGAGCCGCACCAGAAGTACTCCGGTGAGACCAAGCTCCCGCTGGTCGGCAACAACATCCACCGGTACTTCTTCTACGCCGGCCTGGTCTTCAACGTCATCCTCACCTACGACGCGATCATCGCGTTCGCCTTCGAGACAGAGGACGGCAAGCGGTTCGGCGTCGGCCTGGGCTCACTGGTGCTGGTCGCCAACGCGACGATGCTCTGGCTGTACAGCCTGTCGTGCCACTCCTGCCGGCACATCATGGGCGGCCGCCTCAACCACTTCTCCAAGCACCCGATCCGCTACAAGTTCTGGACTGTGGTCTCCAAGCTCAACCACAGCCACATGAAGTTCGCGTGGATCTCCCTCGTCGGCGTCGCCCTCGCCGACGCCTATGTCTGGGCGATCAGCTCGGGCCTCTTCGACGACCCCCGGTGGATCTCCTAAATGACCGAGACACATTCCTACGACGTCGTCGTCATCGGTGCCGGTGGCGCCGGGCTGCGCGCGGCCATCGAGGCCCACGACCAGGGCGCCCGCGTCGCCGTGGTCTGCAAGTCTCTGCTGGGCAAGGCCCACACCGTGATGGCCGAGGGCGGCATCGCCGCCGCCATGGGCAACGTCTACCCCGACGACAACTGGCGCGTGCACTTCCGCGACACGATGCGCGGCGGCAAGATGCTCAACCACTACCGGATGGCCGAGCTGCACGCCAAGGAGGCCCCCGACCGGGTCCGCGAGCTCGAGGACTGGGGCGCGCTGTTCGACCGCACCCCCGACGGCCTGATCAGCCAGCGCGACTTCGGAGGACATCGATTCGCGCGCCTTGCCCATGTTGGTGACCGCACCGGACTCGAGCTGATCCGCACCCTCCAGCAGCGGACCGTGGCGCTCGGCATCGACGTCTACATGGAGCACACGGTCACCAAGTTGCTCAGGGCCCCTGAGGAAGAAGGCGGCGCGATCAGCGGTGCCTTCGGCTACCGCCGCGTCGACGGCCAGTTCGTCAGCTGGTCCGCGCCCTCGGTCATCCTCGCCACCGGCGGGGTCGGCAAGGCCTACATCGTGACGTCGAACTCGTGGGAGTACAGCGGCGACGGCCACGCACTGGCCCTGGCCGCCGGAGCCTCCCTGGTCAACATGGAGTTCCTGCAGTTCCACCCGACCGGCATGGTCTGGCCGATCTCGGTCAAGGGCATCCTCGTCACCGAGTCGGTCCGCGGTGAGGGCGGCGTGCTGCGCAACTCCGAGGGCAAGCGCTTCATGTTCGACTACATCCCGGACTTCTTCAAAGCCGAGACGGCCGACAACGAAGCAGAAGCCGACCGCTGGTACGACGACCACGCCAACAACCGGCGCCCCCCGGAGCTGCTCCCGCGCGACGAGGTCGCCCGGGCGATCAACGCCGAGGTCAAGGCCGGGCGGGGGTCACCGCATGGCGGCGTCTTCCTGGACGTCGCTTCCCGCCGTACCCCGGAGGACATCAAGCGACGGCTGCCCGCGATGTACCACCAGTTCAAGGAACTGGCGGAGGTCGACATCACCAAGGAGGCGATGGAGGTCGGCCCGACCTGCCACTACGTGATGGGCGGCGTCGAGGTCGACCCGGACACCCAGGAGTCCCGGATCACGGGCCTGTTCGCTGCCGGTGAGTGCTCCGGCGGCATGCACGGGTCCAACCGGCTCGGCGGCAACTCGCTGTCGGACCTGCTCGTGTTCGGCAAGCGGGCGGGCACCGCGGCCGCGGCGCACGCCAAGGGCTCGACGGCTCCGTCCCCGGACGCGGCCGTGCTCGCCGCCGCCGAGGCCGAGGCCGTCACGCCGTTCACCAACGCCACCGGCGAGAACCCCTACACCGTCTGGTCCACGTTGCAGCAGGCGATGCAGGAGCTCGTCGGCATCATCCGCAACGGCGACGAGGTCCGGCAGGCCCTCGCCACCATCGAGGACCTGAAGACCAAGCAGCTCAAGGTCGAGGGTGACCGGGTCTTCAACCCTGGCTGGAATTTGGCCCTCGACCTGACCAGCCTGCTGCGCGTCTCGGAGTGCATCGCCAAGGCGGCCATCGAACGCGAGGAGAGCCGCGGCGGTCACACCCGCGACGAGTTCCCCAAGCCGTCACCGGAGTGGGGCAAGGTCAACCTGATCTGCACCCTCAACGACAGTGGCGACATCGACCTGACCCGGAAGGACCTGCCCCAGATGCCGCCTGAGCTGGCCGAGATCTTTGAGGAGTCGAAGTGAGCTACCTCGGCAAGCTCCGCATCTGGCGCGGTGGACCGGAAGGCGGCGCGCTGCAGGACTTCGAGGTCGAGGTCAACGAGGGCGAGGTCGCCCTCGACCTGCTGCACCGCCTGCAGGCCACCCAGACCGGTGACCTGGCCGTGCGCTGGAACTGCAAGGCCGGCAAGTGCGGCTCGTGCAGCGCCGAGATCAACGGCAAGCCGCGGTTGCTGTGCCTGTGCCGCATGGGCGACTTCGAGGAGGACGAGGTCATCACGATCACGCCCCTGCGCGCCTTCCCGGTGATCAAGGACCTCGTGACGGACGTGTCCTTCAACTACAAGAAGGCCGCCGAGATCCCCGCCTTCACCCCGCAGGCCCGGGAGAAGGACGGCAGCCACCGGATGCAGCAGATCGACGTGGAGCGCTCGCAGGAGTTCCGCAAGTGCATCGAGTGCTTCCTGTGCCAGGACGTGTGCCACGTCATCCGCGACCACGAGGACAACAAGGAGGCCTTCTCCGGCCCCCGTTTCCTCATGCGGATCGCCGAGCTGGACATGCACCCGCTCGACACCGTCGACCGCAAGAACTTCGCGCAGGAGCAGGCCGGGCTCGGCATGTGCAACATCACCAAGTGCTGCACCGAGGTCTGCCCCGAGGGCATCCACATCACCGACAACGCGCTCATCCCGCTGAAGGAGCGCGTCGTCGACAAGAAGTACGACCCTCTGACCTGGCTCGGCAACACCATCCGCCGCCGACCCGCATCGAAGGAGCAGTCGTGAGCGACCACATCTACCGCGTCACCGAGGTTGTCGGCACGTCCCAGGAGTCGGTGGCCCAGGCCATCAAGAACGGGGTGTCCCGGGTGTCGCGCACGGTCCGCAACGTCGAGTGGTTCGAGGTGACCGAGACCCGCGGCGCCGTGGCCCCCGACGGCACCATCACCTTCCAGGTCGGCCTGAAGGTCGGCTTCCGCCTCGAAGGCTGACCCACCCCGCTTCACGGAAGATCCCCAGGGCCGGCGCGCCCTGGGGATCTTCCCTGTTTCGACCCGGTTTGAGTGATCAACTTGGCCCCGAACGGGTAAGAACGCTGAAGGGATCGGCTGCTCCTGCCGAGACCTAGGATCACAGCACCCACCCCCGGGGAGAAGCCGTGCAGCAGATCCAGATCACCCGCATCCGGCGCACTCCTGCGCCCGTCGAGATCGACACGCGCACCCCCAGCGGTCGGGTCCTCCCCTTCTGAACCTTCGCGCGGCCCCCGGTCACTCGGCCGGTGTGATGAGGCCGTAGTCACCGTCGTACCGGTGATAGAGCAACCTGCCTTGGCCGCTGGTCGCATCGCGGAAGAACACGAACGGCCAGCCCGTCTGCTCGAGGCGGTCCACCGCCGCGAGGTCGGTGAGCACCGGTGGGCGCTCGCCACTGACCACCACCGGGGTGACGCCCGGGCTGACGAGCTCGGGGTGCGGCTCGGCCTGTGCCAGCTGGAAGCCCCCACCAGCGAGGCGGGTCAGCACGCTGACCTGCCCGCTCCCCATCTCGGTGAACAGATGGAACTCGTAGTCGAGCATCTCCATGTCGAAGGCGGCTTCATCGACCGTGGCGACAGACGGGGTGAACGTCTTGTGTCTCACCAACCCTCGTTCGTCGAGGGCGCGAGGGAAGTACTCAGGACGCTCTGCGGTGCGCGCCCCGTGACGCCACTGCTCATCGCCCGGCCGGCCGCCCCGCAAGGCTTCCCAGTCCCGGGCGAGGCGCTGCAGTCGTTCCTGCAGCCGATCGTGCAGGGCATCGATCGCCTCGCGCAAGGTCGGACGGGCGACGGAGGAGCGGATCGTCCGGCCGTTCAGGTCGACGTTCACCTGGGCCACCGCGGGGCAGACCACAGCAGGGTCGACCAGCAGGGTCAGGGCAGCCCGGGCATAGAGCACCGGCTCCGAGGCATGCCGTAGGGCAGCGAGCACTTTCGATCGGGCGTATTCCATCTCTCGCGCCGGGACCGCGTCAGTGCAGTACAGGCGGAGCGGGATATCCGTCGTGGGAGTGGTCATGGCACCTCCATGTCCATCGCAACCCGGCCCAACGACCGGCTACTGGATTCACGAGATCCACTACCCCTTCAGGTTAGGCGCTCTGGGCTGTCACGGACAGGGCCGAAATGCCCGCCGGGCAAGACGGACTTTCGCCCCCGCCGGTCTCGGCAGAGGGGACCAAGGGCTCTGGCGCGCCCCCCACGTGCCCGGCACGCTGGGCAGGCGCCAGGTGGCGAAACGGGCCTCCAGCGCGGCCCTCATGACCGAGGAGGACCGGTGATCGGTGTACTCGTACTGGCCGTGCTCCTCGGCTTCCTGGGTGCCTGCTGGCTGGCGGCGACCCTGCACGCCGCGTGGTCCTCCCGGGCGGCTGCCCGATGGCCGGACCCCCAGGCCACCGGCGCGTCGACGATCGTCGGTCGTCCCACCCCGACCCCGGCGGGTACGGCGAGAGCAGTGGTCTCGCGGCACGGCCAACTGGTCTTCGTGGTTCCGCTGGGACAGGGGATGCTGGGCCTCGACTGCCTGCTCGAAGCGACGGATGAGTCCGAACCCGGACTCCCCGTCCACCTGGTGATCACGCTTCCGACCAGTCCGTGGCTGGCCAAAGTCGAGCAGAGCCTGGTCACGCGGTGGCTGACGACGGGTGATCCGGTGGATGTGGAGCTGTCCCTGCTCCCCTCCTTGCCCCAGGTGATGCTCACCTGCGACAAGACCACTTTGATGCTCCCCCTCACCGTCTCCTGAGGGACTCAGGGTCGCTCGGTCACGCGATAGCGGGCTTGCATCCCGGCCGCGATGTGATCGCCGACGTGGCAGTGGAACAGCCAGGTGCCCACTGCATCAGGACGGAGGTCCGCGGTCGCCATGCTGGCCGGGAGCAGGTTCGCGACATCGGTGCGCATGCCGTTGATCGTGCCCGTGTTGCCGTGCCAGTGCGGGGTGTGCAGGTCGACCTCGGTCCCCATAGCCATCAGATGCCATCGAACCCGCTGCCCCTGCTCCATCTGCACGACCGGCCCGTTGCCATAGACGTAGCCGTTGACGGCGTGCATGAGGTTGGCCTCGCCGGCGTCCTCGTCGTCGGGGTCCGGACGGGTGCGGACGAAGCGCTTCAGGCTCGCGTCGAGCAGTGGGCTCTGGTTCTCATCGTGGACCTCGAACAGACTGAACACCTCGCGGTCCACGTCGTCGGGGCTCCCGTCCCGCTTGGCCTTGCCGCGCGCGGTGACCACGAGAAACCCGGTCAGCCCGGCGTAGACATCACCGATCTCGTCGGCGTGCGAGTGGTACATCCACGAGACGCTGGAACCGTCCATCGGGCCAGGTCCCGACCGTTCCTCGGCTTCCCAGGTGTAGGTGACGGAGCCGCCAGAGGGCACGGCCCCGGCAGGGTGCGTCGTGCCGGTGCCGTCGTTGTAGGTGGCGCCTTCGCTGGCCTTGTCGTAGCGGACCCCGTGCGGGTGCATGCTGGCCGGGAAGTCGCAGGTGTTGCGGAACACGACCTTCATCGTGTCGCCGACCTCGGCCCGCAGCACCGGACCAAGCGCGCCGAGGTAG
>JANOTZ010000065.1:0-5335 GCA_031416735.1 Frankiales bacterium | reverse complement strand
CGAGCAGATCGCCGAGGTCCTCGCGATCTGGACGGGCATCCCGGTCTTCAAGCTGACCGAGGAGGAGACCGCCCGCCTCTTGCGCATGGAGGATGAGCTGCACCACCGGGTGGTCGGCCAGGAGCAGGCCATCAAGGCCGTGTCGCAGGCCATTCGCCGTACCCGGGCGGGGTTGAAGGACCCTAAGCGACCGGGTGGGTCGTTCATCTTCGCCGGACCGTCGGGGGTCGGAAAGACCGAGCTCGCCAAGACCCTTGCCGAGTTCCTGTTCGGCGACGAGAACAGCCTGATCACGCTCGACATGAGCGAGTTCATGGAGAAGCACACCGTGTCGAGGCTGGTCGGCTCGCCGCCCGGATATGTCGGCTACGACGAGGGCGGTCAGCTCACCGAGAAGGTGCGTCGCAAGCCGTTCTCCGTGGTGCTTTTCGACGAGGTCGAAAAGGCCCACCCGGACGTCTTCAACACGTTGCTGCAAATTCTCGAAGACGGTCGCCTGACCGACAGCCAGGGCCGCGTCGTGGACTTCAAGAACACCGTGCTGATCATGACGTCCAACCTCGGCACCCGCGACATCGGCAAGGGCTTCAACCTCGGGTTCCAGAAGGACAACGACAAGATCGGCGCCTACGAACGCATGAAGACCAAGGTCATGGAGGAGCTCAAGCAGCACTTCCGGCCCGAGTTCCTCAACCGGATCGACGACGTCGTGGTGTTCCACCAGCTGTCGCAGGACGAGATCGTCACGATCGTCGACCTGATGCTGGCCCGGGTCGACACCCAGCTCCGCAACAAGGACATGGGGCTGGAGGTCACGACGCCGGCCAAGCTGCTGCTGGCGACCAGGGGCTACGACCCGGTGCTGGGTGCGCGGCCGTTGCGCCGCACCATCCAGCGCGAGATCGAGGACAGCCTGTCCGAGCAGATCCTGTTCGGCACCTTGAAGGCCGGGCAGATCGTTGTGGTGGACGTCGAGGGTGAGGGCGAGGCGCAGAAGTTCAGCTTCCGCGGCGAGCCCAAGCCGGAGGTCCTCCCGGACGCCCCGCCGGTCGACCTGGCCGGGACCGCAGGCAAGGCCAGCAAGGCCAGCAAGGCTGATGCGGCCGGCGCTGCCGAGGCCGACTCCTAGGCACCAGGCAACTCCGAGAGCCGGTCACCCGCAAGGTGGCCGGCTCTCGAAGTTCCTCAGCTGGGTAAGGCGAAGCGGCCGTCGGGCAGCGGATCGACCAGCCCGTCGGTGACCAGTCCGTCCAGCGCCCGGGCGCGCTGGACCGGCTCGTCCCACACCTGCGCGAGCACGTCGCCCTCGACCGGATCGCGGCTGTCCCGCAGCACCGCCATCAGCCGGCCGCGGACCTGCCGGTCGGTGCCGGCAAAGGCCTGCGGGCGTTTCACCGGGGCGTCCAGCGTCGGAGCGCCACGGCCGAGCCAGGCGCAGTCGGCGGCCACCGGGCAGGCCGGGCACCGTGGCGCCCGGGCGGTGCAGACGAGGGCGCCCAGCTCCATCAACGCGACCGACACCGTCGCGGCCTCCTCGGGAACCTCCGGCAGCAGAGCTTCGACGAGCGCCAGGTCCCGCTTGGTGACGGCCGCGTCGGCGACCCCTTCGACGACCCGGGCCACCACCCGGCGCACGTTGGTGTCCACCACCGGGTGCCGCTGGCGCAGCGCGAACGCCGCCACTGCCCGGGCCGTGTAGTCGCCGATGCCCGGCAGGCTGAGCAGCTCCGGCACCGTCCCCGGGAGCTCGCCGCCGAACCGCCCCACCACCTGCGTGCAGGCCGCGTGCAGCCGCAGCGCCCGCCGCGGATAGCCGAGCCGCCCCCACATCCGCACCGCCTCGCCCGGAGGGTCGGCGGCGAGGGCGCCGGCAGTGGGCCATCGCGCCAGCCAGGCGTCGTACACGGGCAGGACGCGCGCCACCGGGGTCTGCTGCAGCATCACTTCGGACACCAAGATCGCGTACGGCGAAATGCCGGGTGCACGCCACGGGAGGGCGCGGGCGTTGTCGGCGTACCAGGAGGTGATCTGGTCTATCCACGGGTGCTGGGGCATGGCGTCCTGATCGTGCCACGTTCCCGGTCTAGGGTCCGGGGCAATGGTCATGCACCCGATCGGTCCGCTGGCAGCGTCGACGTACTGGCGCCGTCGGGTCGTGCTGTTGATCGGGGTCCTGTTGCTGCTCGTCCTCGCGAAATCCTGCGCCGGTGGGGATTCGCCGACGAAGAGCACGGCCACTCCGACTCCCACCGCCTCGACTCCGACTGGGTCGACACCGACGCCCACCCCGAGCCCGACGGTGAAGCCGGTCCGCACCCCCGCGGCGGGGTCGTGCGCCGACGGTGCCCTCACACTGACGACGACGACCGACGCGGACTCCTATGCGGTCGGCGGCACGCCGAAGATCACCCTGCTCGTCAAGAACACGTCCGCGGCCGCCTGCCGCCGTGACCTCGGTGGTGGCGCGGTCGAGCTCCTGGTGTTCAGCGGTCAGGACCGGGTCTGGTCCAGCGACGACTGCAACCCGGGCAAAGCGGTGGCGGTGGCGACGTTGCCCGCGGCGGGCAGCCAGTCGGTGGTGAAGACCTGGACCGGGACGCGGTCCAAGCCGGGCTGCGCGGGCAGCAAGGCGCAGGCCAAGCCGGGCACCTACCGGGTGGTGGCTCGGGTCGGCACCTTGCGCGTCGAGGGCGCGGTCTTCCGCATCCAGGGCTGACCCGCCGGTCCCCGCGCTCAAGCACCCCCCCTTAACGGACGACACACCTGCAAGGACGTCCAGATCAGGGGTGCAACGGTGGGTTCAGGAGCGGAGCGGGCTATGTCGCTGTCCGCGCTCAAAGAGTCGTTGCGGCAGGCATTCGCCACCGAGATCGCCGAGCGGCTTCCCCGGATCGAGGCGCTCGCCGACACCGCCGCCGACACCGCCGCCTACACCGACCTCGAAGCCGTGCGCCGCGACGTGCACACGCTGGCGAGCAGCGCCTGCGTCGTCGAGGAGCTGGAGATTGCGCGGCTGGCGCGGGCGGTGGAGGACGACCTCCTGGGAGGACCCCACGCGGAGCTTGTCGTGACGCTGCGGGCGTTCCTCACCCCACCGGCCGCCACCCAGCCGGTCGCCACCCAGCCGGTCGCCACCCCACCCGCCGCCACCGGCTCCATGCCCACCCGATCGACCCCGTGACTGTTCCTGTAGTCCCGACCAAGACGGCGGTCGTGGTGGTGGACGACTCACCGGTCCAGCGTCGTTTCGTCCGGGCCGCCGTCGAGGCCGACCCCGACTTCGTCGTCGTGGGGGAGGCCCGCAACGGCAAGGAGGCGGTGGCCCTGGTGGCCCGGTTGCGCCCGGCGGCCGTGCTCATGGACCTCGACCTGCCGATGATGAGCGGCATCGAGGCGATCGAGCGGATCATGGCGCTGAGCCCGACGCCGATCGTGGTCTACAGCGCGCACGTGGGTGGCGAGGAGAGCGTCAACGCGGTCGAGGCGCTCGCTGCCGGCGCGGTCGACGTGCTCGCCAAGCCCGGCCCGGACGACACGGGCAGCCTCGATGACTACGCCGAGCGGCTGCGCCGGTGCCTCAAGGTGGCCGCGCGGATCCGGGTCATCACCCACCCGCGCGGCAAGCTGCGGGCCCAGGGTGAGGCAGTGGCCAGCCGGCTCAGCCTGACACCTTCGCGGATCGAGGAGGTGGCGGTCCGCCCGGGCGTCAAGCTCATCGTGATCGGTGCCTCGACCGGCGGGCCGCAAGCCCTGCACACGGTCCTGAAGGGACTGCCGGAGGACCTCACGCAGGCAGTGCTGGTGGTTCAGCACATGGCGGAGGGCTTCATCCCCGGCCTCGCGGCCTGGCTCGATCAGCTCGTGGCGCTCCCCGTCGTGGTCGGCGGCTCGGGCAAGCGCCTGCTGCCCGGCACCATCACCATCGCGCCCAGCGGCAGCAACCTGCTCGTCCAGGACCAGCGGCTGCGGGTGATGTGTGTCCCACCCGAGGCCGGGCAGTTCCACGTGCCCGGCATCGACCAGTGCTTCAGCAGCGTCGCCGACGCGCTGGGACCCGACGCGGTCGGGGTGCTGCTGACCGGCATGGGTCGCGACGGCGCCGCCGGGCTCAAGGCGATGCGGGACCGCGGGGCGGCGACGCTCGGCCAGGACGAGGCGACGAGCACCGTCTACGGGATGCCACAGGCCGCCTTCGCGTTGGATGCCGTGGACCGCCAGTTGGCCGTGAACGACATCGCTCCCGCCGTACTCGAGCTGGTGGGTCGGCCGTGAAGGTCTCGCTGACGGCGGAGCAGTTCGAGGCGCTCCGGACGCTGCTCGCGCAGGCCGCCGGGCTGGTCTTCGACGACAGCCGCAAGGAGTCGATGGCCTACTCGGTCGCCGAGCGCATGCGCGAGGCCGGGCTGCGGGACGTCGCGTCGTACCTGGCCCGGCTGGACGAGCCGGTCGAACGGCAGAAGCTGCTGGACGAGGTGACGATCCAGGAGACGCACTTCTTCCGGAACCCGCCGCAGGTGCGGGCGCTGCGCATCCACGTGCTGCCCGAGCTGTTGCGGCACGCCGAGACCAACGGTCGTCGGCTGCGGATCTGGAGCGCCGGCTGCTCGACCGGCGAGGAGCCGTACAGCATGGCGATGCTGCTGCGCGAGCTGCTCCCGAGCCAGGCCGGTTGGGACGTGAAGGTCGTCGCGACCGACATCTCCAGCCGGGCTCTGCAGGCCGCCCGGACCGGCCGCTACGGCGCCCGCGCCGTCCAGATGGCCACCCCCGAGCAACTCGCCCGGCACTTCCAGCCCGGTCCCGACGGCACCCACGAGGTACGCCCCGAGGTGCGGGAGCTCGTCGAGTTCCGGCACCACAACCTGGTGACCGAAGCGGTGCCCTTCGCCCCGAGCGAGCGCATCGACCTGGTGCTGTGCCGCAACGTGACGATCTACTTCGGCCGCGGCACCACCCGCGCGCTGATGACCCGGCTCCACCAGAGCCTGCGCGACGGCGGCTATCTGTTCCTCGGCCACTCCGAGACGCTCTGGCAGGTCAGCGAGGACTTCCGCCTGGTGTCGCTGGGCACCGGTGACGACGCCGCGTTCGTCTACCGGCGGCTCGACCCGACCGGGGAGCGTCGCGCGGTGCTGCCCGACCGGCGCACCCTCGATGAGCCGCCACCCCCGCCGGAGCGCCGGGTCAAGGCCCGCCGGATAGAGCCCGTGCCGGTCGCGCGCACGGTCGACCAGCTCCTCGGCGACGTGCGCGCCGCCCTGGCCGCGGGACGCTATGCGGAGGCGGCCGACCTCGCCGCCAAGGCTGTCGTGGCCGAGCCGTTGCGGGCCGAGTC
>JANOTZ010000064.1:0-4443 GCA_031416735.1 Frankiales bacterium | reverse complement strand
AACGGCACCTACCGGTGGACCACCCGCACCGGCCACACCTACGACCGACCACCCCAGGGCTTCTGACCTTCAGACGCCCACCCCACCCCCGCCCCCCGCACGGACCGCCCGCCACCCACCCGGTGACGGGCCCTCCGTCGTGCCCAGACCAAGTCCAAACCCGGACCAAGCCCCAACCCGGGTCAAGCCCGAACCCGGGTCAAGCCCCAACCCGGGTCAAGCCCCAACCCGGGTCAAGCCCAAGGGACCACGTCGCCACCAGCCACCCGCCGCGCCCCGCATCACCGGTGATCACCGGGTCAGAACTGCGCACCCACCTCCGTCATGATCCACGTGGAGTTCGAAGCGGTCCCCGTCACCGAACCCACCTCAAACTCCCCGTCGATCATGACGGTCGGGCCGACGGGAAGTGGTGCCCCCCAGGGCGCGACCGGCACGACCAGGCCCGCGGCACGGCCAGGCCCGCGGCACGGCCAGGCCCGCGGCACGACCAGGCCCGCGGCACGGCGTGGCACCGGCACGGCCAGGCCCCCGACTAGGCTCGGGATGTGTTCGCCACCCTCTCCGACCGGCTCGACAAGGTCTTCACGTCCCTGCGCGGCAAGGGGCGGCTGTCCGAGGCCGACATCGATGCCACGGCCCGCGAGATCCGCATCGCGCTGCTCGAGGCCGACGTCGCGCTGCCGGTCGTCAAGGCCTTCATCGCCGCTCTCAAGGAGCGCGCCGGAGGCGAGGAGGTCTCCAAGGCCCTCAACCCCGCGCAACAGGTCGTCAAGATCGTCAACGAGGAGCTCGTCAAGATCCTCGGCGGCGAGACCCGACTGATCCGGTACGCCAAGACCGCCCCGACGGTCATCATGCTCGCGGGCCTGCAGGGCACCGGAAAGACCACCCTCGCCGGCAAGCTGGCGAAGTGGCTCAAGGCCCAGGGCCACGTGCCGCTGCTCGTCGCCTGTGACCTCCAGCGTCCCAGCGCCGTGACCCAGCTGCAGGTAGTCGGCGGCCAGGCCGGCGTCGACGTCTTCGCCCCGTTCGAGGGCTCGGGGGTGGGTGACCCGGTCGCCGCAGCCCGGCAGAGCATCGAGCACGCCAAGCGGATGAACTACGACGTCGTCATCGTCGACACCGCCGGCCGCCTCGGCCTCGACGCCGATCTCATGCAGCAGGCCGCGGACATCCGCGACGCCGTACAGCCCGATGAGATCTTGTTCGTTGTCGACGCGATGATCGGCCAGGACGCGGTCACGACCGCGCAGGCCTTCCAGGAGGGCGTCGGGTTCACCGGCGTCGTCCTCACGAAGCTCGACGGCGACGCCCGCGGTGGCGCGGCGCTCTCAGTACGGCACCTGACCGGGCAGCCGATCCTGTTCGCGTCGAAGGGCGAGAAGCTCGACGACTTCGACGTCTTCCACCCCGAGCGGATGGCCTCGCGCATCCTCGGCATGGGCGACGTCCTCACCCTCATCGAGACCGCCGAGAAGCACTTCGACGTCGAGCAGGCCGAGAAGGCCGCCGCGAAGTTCCAGAGCGGCGAGAACTTCGACCTTGAGGACTTCCTCGAGCAGATGCAGCAGATCAAGAAGATGGGCTCCCTCACCAGCCTGCTCGGGATGCTCCCCGGCATGGGTCAGATGAAGGACGCGATCTCCCAGGTCAAGGACGAGGATCTCGACCAGATCACCGCGATCATCCGGTCGATGACTCCGCAGGAACGCCGCGACCCCAAGATCCTTGACGGGTCGCGCCGCATCCGCATCGCCAAGGGATCGGGTACGTCGGTTCCTGAGGTGAACAACCTCGTCAACCGTTTCGCCGACGCGCAGAAAATGATGAAGCAGATGGCCGGCATGGGCGGGATGCCCGGCATGCCCGGGATGGGCCGCAAAGCAAAGCGCGCGCAACAGGGCAAGAAGGCGAAGAAGGGCCCGGGGCGAGCAGGTGGCGGTCCGGCTCGTCCGCAGACCCTGCCCCCGGCCCCGCCGGCCACGCCGAACCCGTTCGGCCTGCCGCAGGGCAACCAGGGCGCCGACCCGCTCGGGCTCTACCGCCCCCGGTAGTCGGGTGACCCTGCCCGTTCGGATGATGACT
The DNA here is from genome assembly GCA_031416735.1 of Frankiales bacterium. Classification (GTDB taxonomy): domain Bacteria; phylum Actinomycetota; class Actinomycetes; order Mycobacteriales; family SCTD01; genus RYN-111. The sequence goes on along the minus strand of JANOTZ010000064.1, from coordinate 2,355 downwards.
GAGGCACCGCATCGGGCGTAGCGTCCGGAACTACCGATACCGGTCGCCGTCCCAAGAGTCGCCGTCCTCGTAGGAGCCCACCGTGCGTAGTCGCCTCGTCATCGCCTCCCTCGCCACCGTCGCAGTGAGTTCCCTGGGTCTGGTCACCCCGGCCGAGGCGAGCCATTCCTGGGGCACCTATCACTGGGCGCGCACCACGAGCGCGTTCACCCTCAACCTCGGCAGCAACGTCGACGCGGCGAAGTGGGGCACGCTCTTGTCGACCGCGGCGACGGACTGGAGTGCGTCGACCGTCCTCGACACGCCGGTCGTGGCGGGTCTCACGACCGGCCGCAAGTGCCGGCCGACCTCGGGCCGGGTGGAGGTCTGCAGCGCGGCCTACGGCAACAACGGCTGGCTCGGGCTCGCGTCGATCAGCATCACCGGGGGCACGCACATCACCCAGGGCACCGCGAAGATGAACGACAGCTACTTCAACACCGTCACCTACAACAACCCGAACGAGAAACTGCACGTGATGTGCCAGGAAGTCGGGCACACCTTCGGTCTGGGCCACACCAGCGAGGACGGGTCTTCCCAGAACACCTGCATGGACTACTTCTCCAACACCGGTGCCAACGCCAGTTCGACGGTGAGCACCCACCCCAACGCTCACGACTACGAACTGCTCGCCTCGATGTACGCACACGCGGACACCACCAGCACGGTCAAGGCGTCCTCGGCGTCGACCAGCGGCTCGGTTGGGGACGAGCGTTCCTCCTGGGGCCGCGAGGTGCACCGGGCCGCGGACGGCAGCCACTCCACCTTCGAGCGTGACTTCGGTGGCGGCGAGAAGGTCATCACCCACGTGACCTGGGCCGTCGGTGCGCGCGGCGCACGCTAGGAACAACTGGGCTGTCAGCGCCCGGGGTGCACGCTAAACCCCACGCACGCCAGACACCCACGGTCGAAACTCAGCGACGCGTGACCCGGTGCCGCGCGGCCGACCAGCCGAGGGCGACCGCACCGGCCACCACACCGGCCACCTGGCAGGCCGCGACGAACCAGACCCCGGCGCGCGCGCCGTTCGCCGCCACCAGGTGACCGGCCAGCGCTGACCCGAGCGCGAACGCACCGAACTTGATGCTCGCCGCCGTCGTGACCACCTGCGTGCGCATCGACGCGGGGGAGTGCTGCTCCCGGACCGTCAACGTCGACGACAGCACCGGCCCCTCGAAGGCGCCGGCCACCACCACGAGCACCAGCGCGACCGCGAGGGTGGGGGCCACGGCGAGCCCGGCGAACACCACCATCAGACCGGCAATCCCCAGTATCGCCAGGCGAAGTGGTCCCGTACGCGGTGCACGCGCGGCCACCGCGAGGCTGCCGAGCAGCGCCCCCACGGCGAAGCCGCTGACCCGCGCCCCGCTGGCCGCCTCGGTCGCCCCGACCTCGCGGGCGAGGGCGGGGAAGACGACGGGGAACGCGCCCATCCCCATGAACGACAGGGTCGTCGCGACCGTCACCGACCGCAGCGCCGGCGTACCCGCCAGGTGCCGCAGGCCGGCCCATACGCTGCGGAGCAGCCCCCCGCCGGCGGACGCCAGCGGCACGGGCATCGGCACCCGCAGCACCGCGACCAGGGCGATCGCGCTCAGCACCGCCGCGACGACCACCGCGGCATCGGCCGACCCGGCCGCGGAGAGCACGCCCGCGAGGGCCGGCCCCACCACCCCCGCCACGTTGTACGACGTCGACTCCGCCCCGTACGCCCTCCGCAGCAGGTGCGCGGGCACCAGCGGCCCGATCAGCCCGGTGAACCCCCCGGTCAGCACCGGACTCGTGACGCCCGCGAGCGCCCCGAGGGCCACCACCACCCACGACGGCGCATGCCCGGTCGCGAGCAGCAGCCCGACCAGCACCACTGGCAGGAGCAGCTGGTTGGTGACGAAGGCGGTACGGCGATGGCGGGTGCGGTCGAGCCAGGCACCCATCAGGGGGCCGGTGACCAGCGCCGGGAGGGTGAGTGCGGCCACCAGGGCGCCGGCCAGCGCAGGGGAGTGGGTGCGGTCGAGGACCAGCAGCACCACGGCCACCCGGGCCGTCTCGTTGGCCAGCCGAGCCGTCGTACTCGCTGTGAACAGGACAGCGAGACCGGGCGTGCGCCACACCGGGGTCGCCGGTACCCGCGCGAGGTCGTCCGGCACCAAGGTCACCGAGCCAGTCTCCCAGCCCCCCGTCCCCACCCCTGACGTCCGCTCTTGTGGCCACTCCTGCCGCGTGGCCGGGCGGACGCAGGGAGGGAAAGGTTGGGGTCGGCGGGGTGTTCTGGCACACTGGTGGGCGAGTCACCGCCGCCGACGGCCCTCTACCCGT
>JANOTZ010000063.1:0-2405 GCA_031416735.1 Frankiales bacterium | reverse complement strand
CGCTCTGCGGTCCGCTCGCCCGGATCAAGGAACGGCTCGAGCTGTGGCGCGCGTCGCCGGTGACGACTCTGCTGCTGGGCGGGGTGAACGACCCGGCGATGCTGAAGGCCCTCGCCGACATGGCGTGCTGATCGCCGGGTCGGGCTGACATGGAGAAGGTCGACCTGTTGGTCTGGTCCTCGGATGCGCTGGACGCTGCCTTCGGACCTGCGGCGGTCGGCTCGGGACCTTCCGGACTGGCCTGGCAGGGCGCCTCCAGGCTGGGGGTGCGTAGCCTGGCCGTGAGTCGCGCTGCTTCCTTGGAGAAGGCGCCGCTGCTCATGGGGCGGGGCCCGTCCTTGGCAGGGCTCGTCGAGGTGTGGGTCGACAGCGTCGACGTGTGGCCCGCGCTGGTGGAGATGGTCCCGTCGGACGCCTACCTCGTCACCGAGTCGGTGCCCCAGCCGCCGTCCGGCGTACCCGGTCTGCTGACCCATCTGACGTGGTTCCCCAAACCGGACCGGCTGTCGGAGGAGGAGTTCTTCCACGGCTGGCACGTGGTGCACACGCCGTCGTCCGCGGCGCTGCACCCTTTGCGGCAGGGCTATGTGCGCGACGCGGTGGCCCGCACCCTTACCCCGGGATCGCCTGCTGTCAGGGCGATCGTGCGGGAGCAGTTTGCGGTGGAGGACTACCTCGACCCGACGCGCCTCTTCGGCTCGAAGGAAGCCCTGGTTCGCACCATGGACGAGCTGCCGCTCTATGCCGACGCCGCTGACATCTCCTGTTGCCCGATGTGGCGCGCGGAGCTCTTGCCCTGATCGGTGGTGCTGGCTGTCAGCCCCAGCGGGCGGGCCAGTCGTCGGGACGCAGCAGAGCCTCGGTGCCGCCGTCGCAGAGCACGACTGAGCCGGAGAAGAACCGGCCCGAGGGGCCGAGCAGGAACGCGAGCAGGGCGGCGATCTCCTCTGCCGTCCCGCCGCGGCCGAGGGGGAGTGGCAGCGACTCCATGAGCGGTGCGAGGTGGGGGTCGGCTCGGACCTCCTGCGACAGCGGCGTCTCGATGAGACCGGGGGCGATGGCATTGAGGCGGATGCCGTCAGCGGCCCAGGCAGGGGCGTTCCGGCGCACCCACCGGGCCAAGGCGGCTTTGGTCGCCGGGTAGGCGGTGGGCGAATCGTGCCGGCCGGCAACCTCGCGGGCGTGGGCCTCGTCGCCGGACAGGCAGGCTTCGAGGAGGTCGGGGTCCCAGCCGGGTTGGATGGTGACCGAGTTGGAGCTGATGACCACTGCCGCTGACGGGTCGGCGAAGCGGGGTCGGAGCGACTCCAGGACCTCCACGGCTCCGAAGTAGTTGACGCTGGCGAGCAGCGCCGCGGGCCGGTCGGTGAGGCCTACCAGTCCGGCGCACATGACGGCGCCGTCCAGTCGCTGGGGGAGCACGGCGACGGCATTCGACCGGCCCGCGCGGGTGGACAGATCGGCTGTCACCTCGGCATTCTGCAGGTCGACACCGACGACGTCGTGCCCTTCCGTGCGGAGCAGCGCGGTCGTCGCCGCACCAATCCCGGAGGCCGACCCGGTCACCACGAAGACACCCATGAGGTGACGCTAGCGGGGCGGCGATCCGTAGGGTGAGCCGATGGCCCACCACCCTCCCTCCGTCATCGTGGTCGGCGAGGGCCTGGTCCTCCGGCTCGCCGACGTGACCGACGCGGACGAGATGGCCCGGGTGATCGGACTGAGCCTGGAGCACCTCACCCCCTGGATGGGGTGGGCCAAGCCGGAGGCCGCCGACCCCGAGCAACAGCGCGCCCGACTGCAGGCAGTCCGGCGTGAGCACGGTGACGACCTCTACCTCATCGTGGCCGACGGCGCGATGGTCGGCGCGTGTGGCGTTCATCGCCGGATCGGCCCCGGAGCGGTCGAGATCGGCTACTGGCTGGCGCCTTTCGCGACCGGCCTTGGCTACGCCACCCGCGCGGCGCGGGCGCTGACCGCTGCGGCGCTGGAGCTTCCTGACGTCGACCACGTCGAGATCCACTGCGACCAGGCCAACACCCGCAGTGCGGCCATCGCGGAGCGCCTCAGCTTCCGGCTCGACCGGGTGGAGCCGGACGAGGTCGCCGCTCCGAACGAGCTGGGGCTGAGCATGGTGTGGGTGTACGAAGGCGGGTGACCGCGGTCCCGAGGGGGATCTCAGTCAGACCGGTGGCGTGATGGTCAGACCGGCGGCGTGATGGGTGCTGCTGTGCCGAAGCTGCCGTAGGTGGTGACCTGACGCAGGACGCTCGTGGTCTTTCCCTTCACCGGCAGCTCCAGGGCCAGCCGCAGCACGCGGCCGTGTGGGCCGATGACGAGCGTCACCGTGACGTCGCTCCCGCCCTTGGCGTCGAGCAGCCCGGTGGCCCGCACCTCATCCGCGG
>JANOTZ010000062.1:0-2319 GCA_031416735.1 Frankiales bacterium | reverse complement strand
TTCCCTCGACCCGCTGGCGTGACCGGCTCTGCGTCCGGCTGGGCCGCTGGTGCGATCTGCTGCGCGAGACGCACCACGCCCGCATCCCGTTCTGACCGTTCCGAAGACTTCTGACGCAGCTCGGGCGCGTCAGGTGACGATCTGCAACCCGGCCTTCTCGGCCTGGTCGAAGTCGTCGTCGATGTGCACGACCTCGTGGCCGGCCCGGTCGAGGATGCTCGCGGCGATGCTGGCCCTGAAGCCGGTGGCGCAGTGCACCCACACCTTGCCGGCCGGCACCTCGTCCAGCCGGCTCACGAGCGAGTGCAGCGGAATGTTGCGGGCGCCCTTGACGTGGCCCTGCACCACCTCGTCCTCTCGGCGGACGTCGAGGACGACGGCGTCTCCCTGACCGGCCACGTCGGCGAAGGTGGCCTGCTCGTAGCTCCGCACGGGCACCCCGGGCGCGAGCCCGTCCAGCGGACCGGTGGCGGCCCCGGCCAGGTGGTCGATGCCGATCCGGACCAGCTGGCGCTGTGCCTGGCTGATCTGCTCGGCGGTCTCGCCGATGAGGGTGATCGGCGCACCCCAGGGGATGACCCAGCCGACGTAGGTGGAGAACTGGTCACCGAGCATCACCGACACGGTGCCGGCCAGGTGCCGGGCGGCGTAGGCGGTCTGGTCGCGCAGGTCGATGACCCACTCGCCGGTGCGGATCCGGGCCGCGAGCTCGTCCGGGTCGACTTCGTGGGCCGGGCTCAGATCCGGGACGTCCGGGCCCTGGGAGTTCAGTGGCGCCATGTGCGCGTAGTAGGCGGGGTAGCCGGTGAGACCGGCAACGAGCCGCGTGACGAACGCGTCCTCGTCGTCGGTGAGGAGAGCGTCGTTGTGCAGCTTCTCCGCGCCGAGGGTGCTCGAGTCGGCACCGCTCGCTGCGCCCGAGGAGCAGAAGCTGCCGAAGCCGTGGGTGGGGTAGACCGGCGCGTCGGCCGGCAGGGTCGCAGCCAGCCGGCGCGCGGACCGCCACTGCTTGCGGGTGAGGTCTTCGGTGCGGTCGGCGCCGAGCAGGTCGGTGCGGCCGACGCTGCCGTACAGCAGCGAGCCGCCGGTGAAGACGGCCGGCGGTGCGTCGCTGTGATCGGTCACGACGTAGGACAGGTGGGTGTCGGTGTGCCCCGGCGTTTCCAGGACGCGGACGGTCATCGTCCCGGCGGTGAACTCGTCACCGTCATGGGCCGCGCACCGCTCGAAGGACACCTCGTCGCGGCCCGACACGACATAGGTCGCGCCCGTGCGCCGGGCCAGCGCGTGCCCGCCCGTGACGTAGTCGTTGTGGATGTGGGTCTCCAGGACCAGGGTCACCGGGACGCCGAGCTCGGCCACCATGGCCTCGACCCGGTCGATGTCGCGTTGGGGGTCGACGACGATGGCGCATGTGCCGTCGCTGACCACGTAGCTGCGGTCCCCGAGGTCGGGGGTCTCGATCACCTGCACGCGCATCTGGTGCCTCCTGTGCTTGTCGCTCCCCCTGAATGTACGTACAATAGATCGGGTGTCCCCCGATCGGCAAGTGCGGCAGCTCGACCGGGCTGCCCGCGAGCCGCTCTGGGTCCAGCTCCTGGCCGACCTGAGGCTGCGCCTTGCCGCCGGTGAGTTCGTGGACGCCTTTCCCGGTGAGCTGGCCCTCGTCGAGCAGTACGACGTGAGCCGGCACACCGTGCGCGAGGCGCTCCGCGAGCTGCGCACCGAAGGCACGGTCACGGCGGCCCGGGGCCGTAAGCCGCGCCTGTCCCCCGTGGAGGTCGAGCAGCGGCTCGGCGCGATGACCAGCCTGTTCGCCGCGGTGGAGTCCCTCGGGCTGCACCAGCGTTCCGTCGTACGCGCTCTGGATGTCCGATGCGACGGCGTCATCGCCACCCGCATGCTCCTCGAGGAGTCAACGCCGCTGGTCTTCCTCGAGCGACTCCGCCTCGCCGACGACCAGCCGCTGGCCCTCGACCGGGTGTGGCTCCCGGCCTCGCTCGCTAGCCCCCTGCTCGCGGTCGACTTCACCCACACGGCCCTGTACGACGAATTGCTGGCGCACTGCGGCGTGACCCTCGACGGTGGGCGGGAGCAGGTCCGGGCCGTGCTACCGACCCGGGGAGAACGTCACCTCCTCCACATCCCGGTGGGGGTCGCGCTGCTGGCCGTCGAACGCACCGGCTGTCTGCAGGGCCGTCCCGTCGAGCACCGCCACACTCTGGTGCGCGGCGACCGGTTCACCATCACCGCTGACTTCCACGGCCGCGACTACGCCGTCTCCACCACCACGAACGTCACCACGAGCAACACGACCAC
>JANOTZ010000061.1:0-3203 GCA_031416735.1 Frankiales bacterium | reverse complement strand
CGGAAGTTCGCGGCGTAGAACTGGCTCAGGATCTCGACGCGACCCGCGGACCAGGCGTCGGCCCAGTACTGCCTCACCAGATGCACCCGCGAGTCCTCGTCCATGAACGGAGTGTGCACGTGCCGCGCCCTGGAGTCAGCCATTCGCCTGTCGCCGCGGGATAGGGGGCTTCTCCCCCTTGGCTGTCACGCCGCCGCTCTCAGGCATCGCCGCCGGCCGGCTCGGGCCCGGAGGTACGGGATGTGCTGCGTTGGGCCGCGCCAGTGGAGCGCAGGGACTTGGCGGTGTACATCCGGGCGTCGGCCTCCCGGAGCACCGTGACCGGGTCCTGGCCGGGGTGCATCTGTGCGGTCCCGACGGAGACGCCGACGGACACCACGATGCCCCCGCCGAGGAGCATCGGCTGCCGCATCGCCCCGAGCACACGCCGGGACAGCCCCTCCGGGCTGGCCGTGGGGTGCGGCGGCGCGAGGATTACGAACTCGTCCCCGCCGAGCCTGGCCACGAGGTCCTCGCCGCGAACGGCCAGGGTGAGGCGCCGGGCCACCTCGACCAGAACGCGGTCCCCCGCGGCGTGCCCGAACTGGTCGTTGACCGCCTTGAACCCGTTGAGGTCGCAGAACAGGACAGAGGCCCCGCTGCCCGACATGCGACTGAGGACCTTCAGCAGATGCGTTCGGTTCGGCAGGCCGGTGAGGTCGTCGGTCAGCGACCGGGCGAGCAGGTCGTCTGAGGCTGACCGTGCCTCGCTGACGTCCACGCCGATCAGGGCGAGCAGCTCTGGCTCGTCCTGCACGCGGGCAGTGGTCCACGCGATGCTGACCCGTCCTTCCTCGGTGAGGAGGTCGTGTTCGTGGACCCGCGGCTGCCCGGTGCGGCTGACCACCCTCAGGATGCGCAGGAAGTCCGAGGCGTGCTTCGGTGCGCAGACGACGAGGGCCGCCTCCTCGCCGACCAGCTCGGCGAGCACACGACCGCTCACCGCGAGCACCGCCGGGTTGGCGTCGACGACGCGGCCGCTCGCGTCGATGAGAACCACCAACGCTGAGGTGCGGAGCACCACCTCGGCGGCGAGCGATGCAGCGGTGGGGCCCGTCAGCACTGCGCTCTCCTTGCCTGTAGACCCACCAGCGTCGCAGACGCCTCCCCGGTTCATGCGGGAATCGGGGAGCTGAGGGTGGCGAGGCTTTCGAAAACGGGCGTCGTGGCGTCACGGGGATCGGGGGTGGGGCGGCACCTTCCGGAGTACCTTGCGCCCGGTACGTCGGACTGCAGAAGGAGACCGGGATGGACTGGGTGCGGGACTCGCGTGTCGGACTGCGGCTGGCAGCGTCATTCGGAGTGCTGGGGCTGCTGCTCGTCACCGTCCTCGCCGTCGGCCTGTGGGGTAGCTCCCAGCAGCACGACTCGGAGCGGAAGCTGGGTGAGGACGCGGTGGCGCTGCAGGCGGTGATGCAACTGAAGTATCGCGCGGCCGACGTCAACGGCTACCAGACGGCGTACGCGTTGGACGCGGTGCTGTCCCCCCGCACTCGGGTGGACAACGCCAAGGGGACGCGCAAGCAGTTCCTCAACTCGGCGGGGGCCTTCGAGTCGGAGCTGGCGACAGTCGAGGCCAGCGAGGTCGTCGCGGATCAGGCGAAGACCATCGCCGATCTGAGGAAGAACTTCGCCCGGTTCAGGCAGCTCGACGATCAGATCGTGGCGCTCTACAGAGAGGGCACGCCGGCAGCCGCGGGGCAGGCCAACGGCCTCGTCCTGGGCGAGGAGCTGGTCGTCTTCGAGGCCCTCGTCAAGGACGCCGGGCTTTTGCAGAGCCGCGCGCAGGAGGACAGCGAGCGGAACATCGCCGAGGCCGACGACGTCTTCGGCCGCAGCCGCAGCCTCGCCATCGCCGTGGGGCTGGTCGCGCTCCTGCTCGCCGGGATCCTGGCCCTGCTCATCACGCGGTCGCTGACGCGTCCGCTGGGCCGGACGGTGTCGCTGCTGCGCGACGTCGCGGGCGGCGACCTCAGCGGCCGGCTCCACGACAACGCCGGCGACGAGGTCGGTGAGATGGGGACGGCGTTGAACGAGAGCCTGGACAGGATGAGCGAGACGGTTGCTGGGATCGCGGCCAGTGCCACGACGCTGTCCTCGGCCTCGGAGGAGCTCTCGGCCGTGAGCCAGCAGCTCAGCTCAACGTCGGAGGAGACGGCAGCGCAGTCGGGCGCGGTCTCCGCTGCAGCCGAGCAAGTCTCCAGCAACGTGCAGGCTGTCGCCGCCGGCGCGGAGGAGCTCGGGGCGAGCATCAGCGAGATCGCGATGAGGACCACCGAGGCCGCCAGGATCGCCGCCCAGGCCGTCACGGCCGCCGAACGGACCAATGCGACGGTGCTGCGGCTCGGGACCAGCTCCGCGGAGATCAGCGAGGTCGTGAAGGTGATCACCGGGATTGCGGAGCAGACCAACCTGCTCGCGCTGAACGCGACCATCGAGGCCGCCCGGGCCGGCGAGGTCGGGAAGGGCTTCGCGGTGGTGGCGAGCGAGGTCAAGGAGCTCGCCCGGCGGACAGCCGGGTCAAGCGAGGAGATCGGCCGCAAGATCGCCACAATCCAGGACGACACCCGTGACGCGGTCGAGGCGATCGGCCGGATCACCGAGATCATCCAGCAGATCAACGACATCCAGACCGTGGTGGCGGCAGCCGTCGAGGAGCAGGCGGCGACCACCAACGAGATCGGCCGCAGCGTGACCGAGGCCGCGCAGGGCTCCGGCGAGATCGCCCGCAACATCACTGGCGTCGCCGAGTCGGCTCGCACGACCACCCAGGGGGCGAACGAGACGCACCGCGCCGCCGAACAGCTCGCCCGGCTCTCGAGCGAACTGCTCGAGTTCGTCGGACGGTTCCGGCTCGAGTCCACCGGCGGCGTCAAGCGGTGAACGAGGACGAGGAGATCCTGCTCGCCTTCCTGGAGGAGAGCCGCGAGAACCTCGACGAGCTCGACCGTGACCTCGTGCTGCTCGAGAGCCGGCCCGATGACGAGGAGCTGCTGGCGCGGGTCTTCCGGGTCGTCCACACCTTGAAGGGCACCTGCGGCTTCCTCGGCCTCGCCCGGCTGGAGGCGCTGGCGCACGCGGGGGAGGACGTGCTCGGTGCGCTGCGCGCCCATGACCTGACGCTCACCCCGGCGCTGACCACCTCGCTGCTGCGGCTCGTCGAC
>JANOTZ010000060.1:0-10149 GCA_031416735.1 Frankiales bacterium | reverse complement strand
CACCAGCCGGGCCTCGACGGTCAGGCCTTCCATCTCACCGACCCACGGGGACAGCGGGTGGGTGACGTGCTCAACGCCTTCGCCCGCGCCGCACACGCACCACAGCTTGCGATCCGGGTCGACACCAAACTGCTCGACCTGCTGCCCAAGGGCGCGATCTCGATGCTGTTCAAGCTGCCGCAGCTGCGCGACGTACGGAGGTCGCTGCTCGCCGACCTCGGCATCCCCGACGAGGTCATCGGCCACATGGCGCTGGTCCCGCAGTTCGACACGAGGGACACCGAGCGGGCCCTGGCAGGGAGCGGGATCGCCGTACCCGCCTTGGATTCCTATGCGCACAAGCTGTGGGACCACTGGGAGCGGGTTCTGGATCCGGACCTGCACAAGGACCGGTCGTTGCGGGCTGCCATTGCCGGGAAGCGGGTCCTCATCACCGGCGGGTCGTCCGGCATCGGCCATGCCGCGGCGCTGCAGGTCGCGGCAGCCGGTGGCATCCCCATCCTGGTGGCGCGTTCGCTCGACAAGCTGCTCGAGGTGCAGGAGGAGATCCAGAACCTCGGCGGCACAGCACATGTGCACACCTGCGACCTGTCCGACCTCGAGGCGATCGACACCCTGGTCAAGGACCTCCTCGACACCTACGGCGGCGTCGACTTCCTCGTCAACAACGCCGGGCGGTCGATCCGGCGCAGCATCAAGCTCTCGCAGGACCGCTTCCATGACCTCGAGCGCACCATGCAGCTGAATTACTTCGGGGCGGTCCGGCTCATCACCGGGCTGCTGCCGGCGATGACGGGCCAGCGCTTCGGGCACATCGTCAACGTCTCCAGCATCGGGGTGCAGACCGGCGCCCCGCGCTTCTCCGCCTACGTCGCCTCGAAGGCCGCGCTGGATGCCTACTCGCGGATCGCGGCGGCGGAGACCCTCGGCATGGGGGTCACGTTCACGACCATCCACATGCCGCTGGTGCGCACCGCGATGATTGCCCCGACCAAGATGTACGACGCCTTCCCGGCCATCACTCCCGAAGAGGCCGGCGCCATGGTGTGCGAGGCGATCAGGTCCAAGCCCAAGTCCATCAACACCAGACTGGGTACGACGGCCGAGGTGCTCTACGCCCTCGCGCCCAAGGCGGTCGACCAGATCCTTCACCTGGCCTACAAGGCTTTCCCCGACTCGACCGCCGCGAAGGGCACCGGGGAACCCGTCGAGGAGAAGGGCCTGTCAGGCGAGCAACTCGCGCTCGCCCACATCCTCAAGGGCGTTCACTGGTAGCGCTCCTTTCCACCTGCCCGCGTCGCGTCCCGTATTCACGAAAGTGGTCTCCTCACGGCGTCCGAAGCCGCTCCAGGTCGACGGTCGACCGGAGCAGCGGGAGGGTGAGGGACGTCATGACAACGGCTGCGAAGGTCGCCACGAGTGGCAGCAGAAGCGACATCAGCGCCACGCCCGACGTGACCCGGTCAGAACCGAACGTGACCCAGCCAAGGACGAGCCCGGCGCCCATCGCCAGCAGCGATCCGGGCAGCACGGGTAGAGCCACCTGTGCCAACAGTGTGCGACGCAGCGTCGCGAGCGGCACGCCTGTTGCATGCAGCGCTGCCATCGTGCGCCGGCGTTCCAGCACGCTCTCCGTGGTAGTAAGCAGCAGCCCAGCTGCCCCCACTGCCAGACTCAGCAGCATCCCGAACCCGGCTGCTCCGTAGCCGCGTCGCAGGAACTCGCCGTCGCGGTCGCCAGAAACGGCCAGGCTGTCGGCCAAGGCCACCAGGCCGAGTGTGGCGGCGAACACGACCAGAACGACAGCGGACATCGCCCGTGCCTGCGCACGCGGGTCATCCTCCAGCCGGCGCCCTGCGAGCAGGACCGCGGGACGGCCCGACCGCGTCGCGACGACCCGACCAATGGCGGAGGTGAGCCAGGCTCCAGACCCGACCAAGCCGAGCATCGCCAAGACGAGGCAGGCGAACAGCAGCGGCGCGTGCCGCGCTTTCTCGAACGGGTCACCGCGTTCCACCAGGGGCAGCACCGCGAGCGGGAGCAGCAACAACAACCCCCACGGCCTCGGGGCGCGGCGGGGAGAACGCCGACGGACACCGAGCGGGCCGACCTGCACCGCGCGAAGCGTGAGGAGCGATCCGGAGGCCAGGCCTGCTAGCAGCAACACCAGGACGCCCAGCCCGAGCAGCAACGGTGGGGTCGTGCCCCGTGCGATGGCTGCTGCTTGGCCGTCGTCGACGGCAAGCACTATCCCGCGGGCGGTGACGTAGAGGGCAGTCCCGATGACGGTGCCCGCCACACCGCCGACCAGCGCATCGACCATGGCTAGCGAGCGGACCTGGCCTTGAGAGGCGCCGCCCAGACGCAGCGCCGCCAGTCGCTCGTCGCGACGCCGTGCCGCCACCCTGCTCGCCGTCGCTACGAATACCAACAGAGGTACGACGCAGAGCACGAAGCCCGCGACGACGCCGGCGCGGAGGCCTGGCTGCACGAGGTAGTCGAGGTTGATCGACCCAGTGCTCCCCGGTTCGTTGAACTCCAAGCACACGCCCGCCGCGTCGCAGGCAACTCCGCCCGACCCCGAGATCGAGAGCTCGGACCGGCTGAGCGTTGCGATACCGGTCGCGACGAGCAGGAGGGCTGCGCCTACTGCGATCCCAGCGACCACGAGGACCTGGCGCGCGATCGCGGTACGCCCGGAGCCGGAAGCAAGACGTAGCAGCAGGATCATGCGATGCCCGCGCCGACGACCGCCGCGCCGACGATCTGGCCGTCTCGAAGGACGACCTCGCGGTCGGCGTAGGAGGCGACCCGCAAATCATGCGTCACGAGCACGACCGTCGTACCCGACTGTCGGGCAACTCCTGTCAGCAGCTCCATGACCTGCTCGGCCGCAACCGAGTCGAGGGCGCCCGTCGGCTCGTCGGCCAACACCAGCCGCGGCTCCGTCACCAGCGCCCGGGCCAGAGCGACGCGCTGCTGCTGACCACCGGACAACTGCCCGGGACGCTGCGCACCGACGTCCGCGACTCCGAGCCGCTCGAGCCAGGTGCGCCCCGCGGCGAGCGCCTCGGCCCGGCCCCGTCGGCCGAACAGCAGGGGCAGCGCAACGTTCTCCTCCGCGGTCAGTTCGGGCACGAGCTGGCCGTACTGCAGCAGGACGCCGATCGATGTGCGGCGCAACTGCGTGCGGGCGCGGTCATCGAGGGTGTCGATCCGGAGATCGTCGAGGTGTACCTCACCGGCGTCTGGACGAAGCAGCCCGCCAAGGCAGTGCAGCAGCGTCGACTTGCCCGACCCAGACGGGCCGAGGACCGCCACGATCTCGCCAGCCGCTACCGCGAGGTCGGCGCCGCGCAAGGCTGGTGTCGAACCGAAAGACGTGACGAGGCGGCGCGCTTCCAGGTAGGCGGTCACAGTTGGGCTCCTTGGTCGAGGGTGTCGAGGCGGGCCAGGGTGGTCTCGAGCCAGCGGACGTCCGCCTCGAGGTGGAACAGCGCGTAGTCCGCCCCGAGCGCAGTGGCGGTGTCACCCGAGCGACGCTCCTCGGTGAGCTCCCGCATCCGGCTCAGGTGGGCGGTGCGCTGGACATCGAGGTACGCCGACCCGTCGCTCCCGCCCAGACGAGCGACGACCAGCTTGGTGAACAGCACATTGGCGACGTGGGGCGCGGGCGGTTCCGGCTCAACCACCCAGTCCCGAAGGTGCTGGCGGCCGGCCTCGGTGATGCCGAAGAGGGTCCGGTCGGGTCCGTCACCGGCCTGCTGCTCGGTGACCTCGACGAGGCCGTCCCGCTCCAGACGCCCGAGGGTGGAGTAGACCTGGCTGAAGGCCAGCGGCTTGGCGAGGGGGAAGCGTGCGTCGTGCTCGCGCTTGAGGTCGTAGCCGTGCCGCGGCCCGCTCTGCAACAGGCCGAGCACCGCGATCGGAGTGGACATGTCCGACACTATGCACTGAGTGTCTACACCACGTCAATAGTCGCAGTATCACTGGCCGAATCACTCCTCAAGACCGGCTCCCACCGCGACGTGGGTGTGTGCGTCAGTCAGCCGCGGCGACCAGCTCGGCGAGCGACTCGCGGAGGTAACCGGCAAGCCGGTCGAGGTCGGGCACGTTGTCGGCGTCGGCGATCAGGCCGTAGGTGACGTGCCCGTGATAGCTCATGATGCCGATAGCGAGAGTGTGCTCGGGCGCCAGGAACGCCAGCGGGACCAGCTCTTCGAGCTGCCGGCCGAGCAGGTAGATGGGGATCTGCGGGCCGGGCACGTTGGTGACGAGCAGGTTGTAGAGCCGACTGGAAAAACCCAACCGGGAGGCCCGAGCCAGCATCGCCGGCGGGAGGGCGTTCTCGAGCGAGGTGAGGACCTTTGCGCCCTCGGCCTGCTTGCTCGACTTCAGGTGCTCCATCCCCTCCCGAACCTTGGCGAGCCGCTGTCGCGGGTCGCGGGTGCCGACCGGGAGCTGCGCGGTCATGATGGCGATCTCGTTGCCGAGCGCGCCCTTCTTGGCGTCCGAGCGGAGCGACACCGGCACGCAGGCCCGCAGCTCCAGGTCGTCGGTGTCCATGCCGCGGTCAGCCAGGAAGCGACCCAGAGCACCGGCAACCGCGGTGAGCACCACGTCGTTCACCGTGGCGCCACCCGAGGCGGCCTTGACCAGCTTGTAGTCGGCCAGGTCGGTCTCGACGATCGCCACCAGGCGGTGAGGCCCGGGCTTGGTGTTCAGGGGGGTCTTCGGGGCGGCATCCAGCAGCGGCTTGGCGGCCTCCGCGAGGGCGGTCACCGCATCGGCAGTGGACCGCACCGCCTCCCTGGGGTGCACGGCCATCGACAGGCCTTTGGTGGACAGCCCGACGACGTTGCGGACCAGGCCCTGGACTCCGGCCGTCAGCAGGTCGACCGAGCCGGGGGTGGGCGCTGCCACCCAGGTCGGCGGCACCTCGTCGGTGACGTCACGTTCGAGGTCGAACAGCACCGTCATGAGGTCGACCCCACTGACACCGTCGATCATCGCGTGGTGGGTCTTGGCGACGATCGCCCAGCGACCGCCCTCGAGACCCTCGACGAGCCACATCTCCCAGAGCGGTTTGCTGCGGTCGAGTCGCTGCCCCACCACCCGGTCGACGAGGTCGAGCAGGACGCGTTGGTTTCCGGGAGCCGGCAGGGCGGTGTGCCGCACGTGGTATTCGAGCCGAAAGCCGCTGTCCTCCACCCAGAGCGGCCGTCCGGTGCCGAACGGCATCTCCTGCACCCGCTGGCGGTATCTCGGGAGTCGGGGCAGCCGGGCGTCGATGTGCGCACGGAACGCCGCGATCGACGGCGGTGGACCTTCGAAGACCCCGAGCGCCCCGATGTGCATGTGGGCGCCGTCCTCCTCCATGTGCAGGAAGCCGGCGTCGACGCTCGTCAACCGGTCGAGATGTCCCTGTGCCACGCGGGCCTCCCAAGTGTGTCGATCCTCCGCAATCTGCCAGAAACCAGAATCGGGCAGACAGGGGCCAGGCGCAGACCGTCCCAATGGGCCATACGGCGGCGTGCATCCGACGTCGATACCGAGATCGCCCCCCCCGATGAAGGATCCCCCATGATCTCCAGGCCCACCCCACTCCGCTCCCGGGCGTTGCTCCCGCTCCTCGTCGGCTCGCTCCTCACCGGATGCGGCGGCGGAGCTGCGTCGTCTGCTCCGGCCGGCCCCTCGTCACCGACCCCGACCGCCTCGGCGGGCTGGGCGAGCAAGGTCGGTGCCGTCGCCGTCCCCCTCACCGTGACGGGCACGACCTCCGTCACCCTGGATGTCGCGGCCCTGCAGAAACTGCCACGCGCCCACCTCGTGGTGAACGAGCCGTTCGCCAAGAAGCGGGTGGCGTTCGACGGGGTGTGGCTCATCGACGTGCTCAACAAGGCCGGCGTCCCAGCGGGCGCCACGAAGGTGCGTGCCCACGCCGTCGACGACTACCAGGTCGACCTGGTGCTGGCAGACCTGACCAAGGGGCAGGTCCTGCTCGCCGACACGGCAGACGGCGCCGCCATCGCCCTGGACAAGGGCGGTCCCTCTCGGATCGTCTTCGCCGACGGCAGCGCTCGCGGGCGCAACGAGGACCTGTGGATCTGGAGCCTGGACAAGCTGACCTTCCTGCCATGAGACACCGTCGCGGCGTCCTGACCTGGCTCGCCGTCCCGCTCCTCGCGGGCCTGCTCGTAGCCACCCAGTCGATGAACGTCGTCAGCTACTGGCAGGCCCAGAAGGACAGCGCCCGGTTCCACCAGGCCACGTCGGTCACCAGCCGCATGGTGGACGTCAACCGAGAAGCCTCACGGCTGGCTGCCGAGATCCAACGACTCACCCTCGGCCTGGGCCGTATCGAGCCGGTCGCCCTGCGCCGGCAGCTGCTCGATCATCAGATCCAGGTCACGGCCAGGGCCGCCGCGGGCGACTCTGGAGTGCTCAGGCGCTTGGGGGAGCTCTACTCCGCCCTTGAGTCCCTCGACCTGACGATCGAGCAGTGGCTGGCGGAGCCCACGCGGCGACCGGCTCTGGGCGCGACCCTGCGTGGACGGGCCGACGAGGTGGAACGCGTCTCCAAGATGATCTACGACGCCAGTGAGGTTGCGCTCTTCGGTTCGGTGCAGGACGGGCTTGACGACCGGGCCCACTACCGCACGGTGCTCGCCGCCACCACGGGGCTCACGCTCCTGCTCGCCGGCTTGCTGGGTCTCTCGGTGGCGAGGGGGGTACGTCGTAGCGCCCGCGCCAACGCCGACCAGCTCCGCCAGGAGGTTGCCGAGCGGCGAGCGGCCGAGCGGCGCCTGGAGCAACTTGCCTATGCCGACCCGCTGACCGGTCTCGCCAACCGGGCACGGCTGGGCCTCGAGTTGGACCGCCTTCGGGGGGAGGGCACGCTTGCGCTGCTCTTCGTCGACCTCGACCGCTTCAAGCTCGTCAACGACAGCATGGGTCACGAGGCAGGGGACCGGTTGCTGGTCGCCGTGGCCGAGCGACTACGTCTCGCCGCGCCTTCGGACGCCCACATCGCCCGCCTGGGCGGGGACGAGTTCACCGTTCTCCTGCCCCGCGCCGACACCGTCACCGCCGGCTTGGTCGCGGCCGGTCTGCTCGAGGCGCTCTCCCGTCCGGTGGACTTCGAGAACAGCTCCCTCACGATCACTGCGAGCATCGGGATCGCCACCAGCCTGACCTCCACGCGGGAGACGCTGCTGCGCGACGCCGACGCCGCGCTCTACCTGGCCAAGGACAGTGGTCGCGATCGGTACGAGGTCTTCGACGTCTCCTTGCATGCCGATGCCGTAGACCGACTCGGGATGCAACAGCGGCTTCGTGAGGCGGTCGCGGAGAAGGCGTTCCGCCTGCACTACCAGCCGATCGTGTCGCTCGACCCCGCCAGCACCAGCTACGGGCTCGAGGCATTGCTGCGCTGGCCGACCTCCGACACGACGTTCATCTCGCCAGATGAGTTCATCCCGGTCGCCGAGGAGACGGGCCTCATCCTCCCGCTCGGGCGGTGGGTGCTCCGGACGGCTCTGACCGAGGTCACCGAAGGCATCCGGGTCGGTCGGCTTCCCGTCGACTGCACCCTGTCGATCAACGTGTCGCCCGTGCAGTTCCGTGACCGGCGCCTGGCCACGCAGGTCCGCCAAGCCCTCCACGACTCGGGGCTGCCTCCCGATCAGCTGATCATCGAGGTGACCGAAGGTGCCGTGATGGAGGACGCCCACGAGGCACACCAGACCCTGCAATCGTTGCGCGACATCGGCGTGCGGGTCGCGCTCGACGACTTCGGGACCGGCTACAGCTCACTGTCGATCCTGCGCGACCTACCCGTGGACATCCTCAAGGTGGACCGGTCGCTGATCGTCGCGATCGACGACGGCGACCCCGTCGACCGGGCGCTCGTGCAGAGCATCGTCACCCTCGCGCACGCCCTCGACCTGGCCGTCACCGCCGAGGGGGTGGAACGCGCTGCCCAGGCGGATGTGCTGCGCGATCTGCGGGTCGACAGTGCCCAGGGCTATTTCTGGTCACGGCCGACCATCCTCCGGGACCTCCCCTACGAACTCACCCCCACCCGCAGCCGGCCCCCCTTGCCGCGGGTGGCCAGCGCCTGAGCGGGCAGTGCCTGAGTGGGCTCAGTCGAGGATGGCGAGCGCCGGGCTGTGCCCGCCGCTGGGGTTGGTCACCTGACCCGAGGACGGGACGCCGTCCCGGGCGCTGTGCCGGGGAGTGCTGGCGTCCTGGAAGGCCATCGCGATCCGGCCGTTGGGGAGCAAGGTGACGCTCGGGAAGTCGAAGCGGTCCCCGGATGCACCGAGGCCGACGTCGGACGGGGCGTTGCCGAGGCCCACCGCGTAGACCTTCATCACCTTCGGCTGAGCGCCGCGCACGTCGACCCGCCAGACGACGTCCTGGCCGACGCCCTTGCTGTTCTCGGCCCGGGTGGCGACCACGGCCTGGCCGAGCTTCCCGTTGACCTTGACGTCGAAGAAGTTGCCGGAGCTCCCGATCTTGGTAACCGTCGACGGCAGGACCAGGGTCGTGGTCCGCCAGGTGACGCCACCGTCGGAGGAGATCGCCAGGTCGAGCTCGTTGCCCTTGCGGGTCACCATGGTCAGCCAGCCGCGCGAGTCCTGACGGACCACGCCCGTCGGCTTGAAGACCAGCTTGACCCGCTCCCACTTCAAGGTGGTCGGGTTGAGGCGGGCGGCATCGGCCCCGAGGTTGTCGGCCCCGTTGTTGAACAGCAGCACCCCACCGGCGTTCATCGGCAGCGTGTAGGTGCCGGGGTTGGGCTGCCAGCTGTCGGCGTCGGCGTTCTTCACGACCGGGATCTTGAACGTGGCCGGCTCGCCGCCCTGCTGCTGCACGTCGTTGTTGGGGTAGGAGGCGGTGGTGTAGCTGATCCCGTCGGTGGCAATGAGCTCGACCGCCTTGGTCGCGGTGCCACCGCGGACCAGGGTGACGTAGGGGACCTGCTTGCCATCGGCCTGGAACGGGCCCTTGACGTAGGTGATCCACTCCCGGTCGAACACCGGCGTCTTGAGCGGCGCCTCGGCGACCTGCCACTTCTTGGTGGCCGCGGTGTAGCGCACGCCCTGCAGGTGGTCACCGGTGTACGGGTCCCAGCCGATGCCGAAGATGTCACCGTTCGGACCGGCGACCATCGCGCCCTCGCCGTTGTAGAGCGGCGTGGGGAAGACCACCTGCTGCCACGTCTTGCCGGCGTCTCCCGACAGGAACGGCAGCGACCCGCCGTACTCGAGCAGTTGGCCCTTGGACGTCGAGGTGATGTAGACCTCGCAGCAGTTGCCGCCCGCCGGGGTCCAGTGCCACTTGGCCGTGCCGGTGGCCCGGCCCGCCGCATCGAAGGTCTTGTAGACCGCCTTGTTGTAGGCCACCGGGTAGGGCGTGGTGGTCGCGTCCATCGCGGGGAGGGACGGGCCGGCGAGCGCGGCGCCCGCGGCGACCACGACCATGCCGGCGGCGACGAGCGGGAGCAGACGGGAGCGAGAGCGAGGAGCCATGCCGAGTGGTTCGCCGTCGCGGTCTCAAATCCTCCCGTCATGTCGGCCCGGGGCAGAATGGGCGGGTGCGCACCCCCTTGGCTCTGCTGTCCCTGCTCGCGCTGACCGCCTGCTCCGCCGGCTCCTCGGGGGACGGCGATCAGTCGCTGCGCGCCACCTCGGCGCCCACCGCTTCTCCGTCCGCGCCTACCGCGACGCCGTCCGCGGCCGCACGGGCCACCCAGCCCGGGGGTACGGCGACCGCGGCTGCAGCGACCGGCACCACCGCATCCGTGGCGCCGGCGAAGCCGCTCACCACCGCGGCCCCCGGCAAGCCGGCCGCGAGCAAGGCGACCGCAGCCGGCGTCTACACCTACGACTCGACCGGGACCGTGACGCTGGGCGAGCCCGGCACCCCCCAGGACGCCAGTGGCACCGCCACCCTGACCGTCTCGTCCGTCAAAGACGGCCGGCAGCACTCGACGTTGCACAACGAGCGGAGCGACACCGAACAGGACCTGCTGGTCCGCGACACCGGCACCTACGGGGCCTCGCTGAAGCTCACCTCACCGGCGTTCACCAAGGAGTTCCGTCCGTCCCCCGCGGTCCTCATCGCGCCCGACCCGGCGACCGT
>JANOTZ010000059.1:0-7556 GCA_031416735.1 Frankiales bacterium | reverse complement strand
ACTCGACGACATGGCCCGTGGCGGAGGGGTTTCCGCCACTGACAGTGCGACGGTGCACGCCGCCGACGAGGCCGATGGGGTCCTCGACACGATGCGCCGGCTCGGCGGTCAGGTGGTGGCGGTGGAGCACGCCCTCGCCCGGGTCGACGGCGCCGACCTCGAGGGCGAGGCGGCCCGGCTCCGGTCGGTGGCCGACCGCATTCCCGACGACGAGTCCGCCCAGCAGTCGGCGCAGGCGGTCGCCGACCGGCTGGCCGTGCGCAACCGGCTCCGCAAGGCGCAGGGCGCTCTCGACGGCCGGCTGCAGTCCTCTGCCCTCGGGCTCGAGGGTCTGGTCGCCCGGGTCGCCGAGGTGCGGGCGGCCGCCGCCTCGGTGGGCGACGTCGACCCCAGCGCGGCCGACCTCGCGTCGCTGACCGCCGAGGTCGAGGGACTGCGCATCGGTCTCGCTGACGTCGAGCAGGTCGCGCGCCGGGCCCTGAACCCGGGTTCGGCGGGCTGAGGCATGCGCCCGCTGGCGGTGTTCGACATCGACGGGGTCCTCGCCGACGTGCGCCACCGCGTGCACTTCCTCGAACGACTGCTGCCCGACTGGCGGTCCTTCTTCGCCGAAGCCGTCAACGATCCATCCCATCCGGAGGGGATCGCTCTGGTACGCGAAGCCGAACAGGAGTGCGAGGTCGTTTACCTCACCGGCCGCCCCGAGTGGTGCCGGGCCGACACCGAGGCCTGGCTCACCGCCCACGACCTACCGGCCGGGCAGCTGGCCATGCGACGCAACGGTGACCACCGCCCGGCCCGCAAGGCCAAGCCGCAACTGCTGGAGACGTTGGCCGCCGGACGCACCGTCGCGGTCGTGATCGATGACGACCTGGAGGTCTGCGACGCCTACGATCGGCTGGGGCTGACCGTGCTGCGGGCCACCTGGGCGCCCCGCTCCGATGCACTCGCCCGTGCTCAGGAGGACGAAGGCGTCACCTGAGCGAGGGCCTGCTGCACAGGGGCAGCCTTGGCGTGGGCCTCCGCCACCTCGGTGTCGGGCTCGCTCCCCCAGGTGATGCCGCCCCCCGCCCACAGGTGCACCCGGCCGTCCGCGACCGCGATGGTCCGGATCGTCAGGCCGAGGTCGAGCCCCTCGGCCGACAGGAACCCCATCGCGCCCATCGCGGGTCCCCGGCCTACCGGCTCGAGGTCGGCCAGCAGTCCGCAGGCCGCGTGCTTGGGTGCCCCGGTGACCGACCCGCCGGGGAGCAGCGCCCGCAGGACGTCCTCCGTCGTGACCCCGGGTGCAAGCGTGCCGGCCACCACGGAGCTGGCGTGCCAGAGCCCCGCCCAGTCCGCCACCGCATAGAGCTCCTCGACCACCACCGACCCGGGCACCGTCACGCGGGCCAGGTCGTTGCGGGCGAGGTCGACGATCATCACGTGCTCGGCTCGGTCCTTCGCGCTGACCCGCAGCTCCTCCGGGTCGTGCGAGGTGCCCTTGATGGGGATCGTGGTGATCCGGTCACCGGTGACCCGCACCAGTTGCTCGGGGGACGCGGCGGCGACCAGCCAGTCACGGCCGGCAAGGACTCCGCCGTACCAGGCTCCGGGAAGAGCGGCCAGGGCAGCGCCGAGCGCGGCGGGGTCGCCGGTGAACGGCGCGCTGCGGTGGCCCACCACGTTGGCCTGGTAGACGTCGCCGCGCGCGATCGCCTCGCGGACCTGCTCGACGGCGACGGCGTGCTCGGCATCGGTCCAGGAGGTGGTCCACTCCCCTACCTGGGCACCACCGGGCTCGGGCCGGGTCCCCCCGCGACGGAAGGCGACCGCGACGCACTCCGGCACCCGGACCGGGCTGGCCGCTCCGAGCGGCACGTCCCCGAGCTGCGCGCACCCCCGCGCGCCGATCAGCAGGCCGATCCCCAGCTCGTCAGCAGCGACGGCAGCAGCGTGGGTGGCGAGGAACGCGAGCAGGTCGGCGGGGTCGGCGGACTCGACCCGATCGACCTCGATGAGGGGAACGCACCACATGGCCGGTCTTCCGGCTGGGCTATCCACACCTGTTCCCCCAATTGGGCGACACTCGTCAGAGTTCAGTGACACGCTGTGATCTCCGACACACTTAGAGGGTGCGGACGCACGATGACCCTGGGCCGCACGGAACAGTGATCTTGGAGCAACACGATGTGCACACATTTCCCTCCCTGTCCCAGCGCCGACGCTTCAGACCACGACGCGGCGCGGATCGTGAGCACCCACCCCGAGCAGGGCTGGTCGTTGCTGTGCAACGGCGTCGTGGTGTTCGAGGACACCGGTGAGATCCTCCCCGACCGCCGGGTGGTCGCACCCCACCGCCCCTACGACAGGCACGTCGCCTAGCTCAGGTCCTCCATCGGCGGGCACGCGCAGACCAGGTTCCGGTCGCCGTAGGCGCCATCGATCCGCCGTACCGGGGGCCAGTACTTGCTCCCCTTGCTCACCCCGGCCGGGAAGGCTGCGAGGTTGCGGTCGTAGGGCAGGTCGCCGAGCACCGAGTGTGCCGTGTGCGGCGCCCCCGCCAGCACCTCCGGGTGGTTGTCGATCTCGCCGCGGATCGCGATCATCGCGTCGCAGAACCGGTCCAGCTCGCGCAGGTCCTCGCTCTCCGTCGGCTCGATCATCAACGTGCCGGCGACCGGAAAGCTCATCGTCGGCGCGTGGAAGCCGTAGTCGATGAGCCGCTTGGCCACGTCGTCGACGCTGACCCCGGTCTCCTTGGTGAGCTGGCGCAGGTCCACGATGCACTCGTGCGCGACCAGGCCACCGCGGCCGGTGTAGAGCACCGGGAAGTACGGCTGCAGCCGGGCGGCCACGTAGTTGGCGCTCAGCACGGCGACCTGGGTGGCCCGGGTCAGCCCGGGGCCGCCCATCATCCGGACGTAGGCCCAGCTGATCGGGAGGATCCCCGCGCTGCCGTACGGCGCCGCGCTGATCGGGACCGGTCCCGTCGCGTGGCCGGCCTCGTCGTTGAGCGGGTGGTTCGGCAGGTACGGCGCCAGGTGGGCGCGCACGCCGACCGGCCCTACTCCTGGGCCGCCGCCGCCATGCGGGATGCAGAACGTCTTGTGCAGGTTGAGGTGGCTGACGTCCGCCCCGAACTTCCCCGGTCGGGCGAGCCCGACGAGGGCGTTGAGGTTGGCGCCATCGACGTAGACCTGGCCGCCGGCGTCGTGCACCAGCCCGCAGACTTCGGTGACCTGCTGCTCGAACACGCCGTGCGTGCTCGGGTAGGTGATCATCAGCGCGGCGAGGGCCTCGCGGTGCTGCTCGATCTTGGCCTTGAGGTCCTCGACGTCGACGTCCCCGCCGGGGGTGGTGCCGACCACGACGACCTTCATCCCGGCCATCACGGCGCTGGCCGCGTTGGTGCCGTGGGCGCTGGCCGGGATCAGGCAGATCGTGCGGCCGGTGTCGCCGTTGGCCAGGTGGAACTCCCGGATCGCAAGCAACCCGGCGAGCTCACCCTGCGAGCCGGCGTTGGGCTGCAGGCTGACGGCGTCGTAGCCGGTGATCTCGCACAGCCAGCCCTCGAGATCGGTGATCAGCTTCTTGTAGCCCCGGGCGTGCTGTGGCGGGGTGAAGGGGTGCAGGCTGCCGAACTCCGGCCAGGTCACCGGCTCCATCTCGGTGGTGGCGTTGAGCTTCATGGTGCAGGAACCGAGCGGAATCATGGTCCGGTCCAGCGCCAGGTCCTTGTCGGACAGCCGCCGCAGGTAGCGCAGCATCGCGGTCTCGCTGTGGTGGCTGCGGAACACCTCGTGCGTCAGGAACGGGCTCTGGCGCAGCAGGTCGGTGGGGATCGCTTCCGTCGTACCGGCGTCGAGGGCATCCCAGTCCTGGGGTGCGCCGCCGAAGGCCGCCACCACCAGGTCGAGGTGGGCGCGGGTGGTGGTCTCGTCCGTGCTGATCCCGACCGTGTCGGCGTCGACCAGCCGCAGGTCGACGCCCGCCTCGCAGGCCCGCTCGACCACCTCGCCGGCCCGGCCCGGCACGCTGACCTGGACGGTGTCGAAGAACGAGCCGGTCGCGCCGAGCGCGCTGGCGAGCAGGGTGGCGTAGCGGTGCGTGCGGCGGGCGATCACGGTGAGGCCCTCGGGACCGTGCCAGGTGGCGTACATCCCGGCGATCACCGCGAGCAGCACCTGAGCGGTGCAGATGTTGCTGGTCGCCTTCTCCCGGCGGATGTGCTGCTCGCGGGTCTGCAGCGCCAGCCGGTAGGCCGGTGCTCCGTCGGCGTCGACGCTCACCCCGACCAGCCGGCCGGGGATGGCCCGCTCGAGCCCGGCCCGCACCGCCATGTAGCCGGCGTGCGGACCTCCATAGCCGAGCGGCACGCCGAACCGCTGGGAGGTGCCGACGGCGACGTCGGCGCCCGCCTCGCCGGGGCTCTCCAGCAGGGTGAGTGCGAGCAGGTCGGCGGCCACCGCCACCAGCGCGCCCCGGGCGTGGGCGTGGGCGACCAGCGGCTTGAGGTCGCGGATCGTGCCGGAGGAGCCGGGGTACTGCACGAGCAGCCCGAACAGGTTCTCCGGAAGGTCTCCCTGTCGACTTGCCGACAAGTCCACGATTTCTGTCTTGAGTCCCAGCGGGACCGCCCGGGTCTGGACCACCGCGATGGTCTGCGGGTGGCAGTCGGCGTCGATCGCGAAGACCGCGTCCGCCGGAGCCTTGCTCTGCCGGCGGCACAGCGTCATCGCCTCGGCCGCGGCGGTGCCCTCGTCGAGCAGGCTGGCGTTGGAGGTCGGCAGCCCGGTGAGGTCGCCGATCATGGTCTGGAAGTTGAGCAGCGCCTCGAGCCGACCCTGGCTGATCTCCGGCTGGTACGGCGTGTAGGCGGTGTACCAGGCCGGGTTCTCCAGCACGTTGCGCAGGACGACCGGCGGGGTGTGGGTGCCGTGGTAGCCGAGCCCGAGCATCGGGACCTGGACGGTGTTCTGCGCAGCAAGGGCCCGCAGCTCGGCGATCGCCTCGGCCTCGGACGCGGCCGGCGGGAGATCGAGGGCCTCGGTGGCCCGGATCGCCGCGGGCACGGCCTCGAGCGCCAGCTCCTCGAGCGTGCCGTGACCCACCACCGCGAGCATCTTGGCGATCTCATCCTCGGACGGCCCGATGTGCCGGGTCTCGAAGGGAGCGGCGGACTCGAGGTCCTTGAGCGAGGGGGTGCTGGACACGGGGCGGCTCCTGGGTGAGGGCAGGCAAAATCGCGGACCCTCCCCCTCTGTCATGGGGCCTGAGAGCTTCGCCTGCTGCCACAGGTTTGCACCGTCGGCGGGCCCTGACGCTGCTGCCACAGCGCAGAACCGCTTTCCAGAGTCGCCCACCCCGCACGGTCCGGTGGCCTGAGAGGTTGTCGGGGAGTGATGCTCCTTCGGCGCCCGGCGCTGGCTGCGCTGGGACTCTCCCGCAGGGGGTCGTTGGCTGCGTTGAGGTTACCAGCGGAGGACCCGATCAGCACCCTCACGCGCCGGTGCTGCTCTGGTGCTGCCCTGGTGCTGCTCTGGTGCTGCTCTGGTGCTGCTCTGGTGCGCCGGTTCAGGCGCTGGTGCGGCGCTTCCGTCGGTGGGCCAGCTCGTCGCTCGCCAGCTCCTCGGTCGCCTTTTCCGTGGCGTCGCGATGGGCGCGCTCCCCCGGCAACGACGCCAGCGTCCCCTGCACGTCGCGCACCTGACGGCCGACCGCGATGGCGAAGACGGCCTGACCGCCCTGGAGCAGGTCGACCATCTCATCGGCACTGGTGCACTCATAGACCGTGGTGCCGTCGCTGATCAAGGTGAGCTGCGCGAGGTCCTCGGCGCCCCGCTCCTGCAGCGTCGCGATGGCGGTGCGGATGTTGGGCAGGGAGACGCCCGCGTCGAGCAGCTTCTTGACGACCTTGAGCACCAGGATGTCACGGAAGGAGTAGAGCCGCTGGGTGCCGGACCCGGAGGCCTCCCGCACGGTGGCTTCGACCAGCCCGGTGCGGGCCCAGTAGTCGAGCTGGCGGTAGGTGATGCCGGCGGCGCTGCAGGCGGTGGGGCCGCGGTAGCCGATGTCCTCGACCCGGGCACCGGGACGCTCGTCCATCGGCAGCTCGTCGAACAGCGAGCCCTGCAGATTCAGCGTCGTGCGGGGCTCATCCACCATCTGCTCCTTCTTCCCTGCGGTCCCTGGACGTTAGAAACCCTCGACTCGAGGGTCAACTACCGAAGCTGGGTGAGTCTCGACCCTCAAGGTGCACTTGAGGGTTAGGGCTATGAGTCCTTCTCGAAGTCCTCGGGCGTGATGGTGTCGAGGAACTCGCGAAAACGCTCGACCTCGTCCTCCTGCTCGTCCGGAATCGCGATGCCGGCCTCGGCCAGGACGGCCTCCTCGCTGCGGATCACCGCGCCGGTGCGCATCGCCAGGGCGATCGCGTCACTCGGGCGGGCGCTCACCGTAATGCCGCCCTCGAACGCCAGCTCGGCGTAGAACACGCCGTCCCGCAGCTCGTTGATCGTCACGCTCTGCAATGGCTGGCCGAGGGCTTCCAGCAGGTCACGGAGCAGGTCGTGGGTCATCGGGCGGGCGGTGACCACCCCTTGCTGGGCGAAGGCGATGGCCGTGGCCTCGACCGCACCGATCCAGATCGGCAGGTAGCGGTCGCCGGCGGTCTCCTTGAGCAGCACGATCGGCTGCTGACTGGGCAACTCGACCCGCACCCCCACCACAGTGAGCTCGGTGAGCGCGCTGCCGTCCTCGTCGGTCACCGGGATCCTCCTGTGGCTGTCACGCTGCTGACCCCGACCCTACTCCCGGGAGCCCGGTTGGTCAGCGTCTCAGTCCGGGGGCCAGCCCCGACTTCACCAGAGTGGCATGCAGCTTCACGGACAGGGCCGCCAGCTCACGCGAGACCTCCTCGGCCCGGGCCCGCGCCTCCGGGTTGCGCTGCCGGACCAGCGGCGTGACCACCTGTTCCACCAACCCGATCTCACGATCGGCGGCGGCCTTGAACGGGCGCAAATGCCGGGCCTCGATGCCGAACCGGGCCATCTCGGCCACCGTCTTGGCCACGACTAGGGCATCCCCGTCGTAGTGCGACCCACCCGGTCGCGGCCCGAGCAGGCCGTACTGCTCGAGCTGCTCAAGCTGCGCAGCCTCCAGGCCGGCGGCGTCGAGCAGCTCGCGCCGGGACAACCGGATCTCGCTGGCGTCGGGGCGGAACGCGTCGGGTCCGGGCATTCCCTCGGCAGCGACCAGCGCCCGCGGCACCTTGGGTCCACCTCCACCGAGGCCCGGCGGCTCCAAGCCACGATCGATCGCGTCCAGGTGCTCCTTGATGACCCGCAGCGGCAGGTAGTGGTCGCGCTGGGCGGCGAGCACGTACCGCAGCCGCCCGACGTCCTCGCGCGAGAACTTGCGGTAGCCGGACGAGGTGCGTTCCGGCTTGACCAAGCCCTCGTCCTCGAGGAAACGGATCTTGGAGATGGTGATGTCGGCGAACTCCGGCCGTAGCTGCCCGAGCACCTCGCCGATGCTCATGAACGCGCGGGACGGCGCCGTGTGGGGCAGTGCCG
>JANOTZ010000058.1:0-13178 GCA_031416735.1 Frankiales bacterium | reverse complement strand
CAGCTTGCGCGCCGCGGCGATCTCCCGCAGGCCGGTGGCGAGGACATCATCATCGCCAAGGCCGGGAGCCCGCGAGTGAGGCTCGTCGCCATCCACACACCCCGGCAACGTCGCTCACCTGGTGGCTGGCAAGGCCGGGTGCAGGTGGCGTCGGATTTCGACACCGTCGACGAGGACATCGCCGCCCTGTTTCGTGGCGACTGCGTGTGAGGCTGCTGCTCGACACGCATGTCCTGCTGTGGTGGCTGACGGCGCAGCACCTGCGACCCAAAGCCGCCTCAGCGATCGCCTCATCCGACTCCGATGTGTCAGTCTCCGCGGCGACGGTCTGGCAGATGAGCATCAAGGCCGGGCTGGGCAAACTCGTCGTACCCGATGACCTCACCGACCAGTTGAGTCACCACGGCTTCGACATCCTGCCCATCGGAATGACTCACGCCCTCGCCGTACATTCCCTACCGCCCCACCACGCCGACCCGTTCGACCGGATGCTCGTGGCACAGGCCCGGGTCGAGGAGCTCACTCTCGTCACGCGCGACGCCAACATCCGCCGCTACGCGGTTCGGGTCCTGCACGCCTGACTCCTTCGGGCCCTGGAGAACTCAGGCGCGACTGACGTTCCCACCGTCGCGCTGAGGCTCAGCCGCGGATCTCGAGGGTGCAGCACTTCGCGCTGCCGCCCGCCTTGAGCAGCTCCGAGAGGTCGACGCCGATCGGGACGTACCCGCGGGCGCGCAGGTCTTCGGCCAGCTCGACGGCGGCCGAAGCCAGCACGACGTTGCGGCCGTCCGAGACGGCGTTGAGCCCGAAGACAGCCGCATCGTGCGCGCTGGCCAGGACGGCATCGGGGAACAACCGGCGCAGCACCTCGCGGCTGCCCTCGCTGAACGCGTCCGGGAAGTAGGCGACGTTGTGGTCGTCGAGGACGGCGAGCGCGGTGTCGAGGTGGTAGTAGCGGGGGTCGACCAGGGTCAGGCTGATGACGGGCAGCCCGAACAGCTCCTGCACCTCGCCGTGCGCCCCCGGGTCGGTGCGGAAGCCGGTGCCGGCCAGGATCATCTCGCCGACGACGAGGAAGTCACCCTCACCCTCGTTGACGTGGACCGCCTCGGCCGCGTCCTTCAGGCCGGCCTGGGACAACCAACGCAGGTACGCCGGACCCTCGGCCTGACGCTCCGGGTAGGTGAACCGCGCCCCCAGGGCGCGTCCTTCGACGACCAGGCCACCGTTCGCGGCGAAGACCATGTCGGGCAGCCCCGGCTCGGCGTCGATGACCTCGACCACGTGGCCCAGGTCGAGGTAGGTCTGGCGCAGGGCCGCCCACTGACGCCCGGCCAGGGGTACATCGACCTCGACGGTCAGGTCCATCCACGGGTTGATGGCATAGCTGACCTCGAAGTGCTCGGGCGGGCACATCAGATAGCGGCGCGGCCGCGCAGTGCGGGGCATGGAAGCGGGGGTGTGGTCGAGCAGGGTCACGGGGACTCCCGGGAGCAAGGGCCGCAGGCTCCACGGAGCGGACTCTTCTGCTGGCCCCACCGACGCTAGGTCCTCGACCGGGCGCAAGCAATCGCTGTCCGTTGCGCATCCAGTGTGCTTTTCTTGCGTCCATCACTCCGTTACGGCGATCTGTTGCGAGGGCCTCATCGACACGCTGGACGAACAACTCATCGGCTGCCTGCTCAAGGACGCGCGAGCCACCTACGCCGAGATGGGCCACAGCATCGGCTTGTCGGCCCCCGCCGTGAAGCGCAGGGTCGACCGGCTGGTGGCCTCTGGCGCCATCCGCGGCTTCACCGCCCTGGTCGATCCGACCGCCCTCGGGTGGACCACCGAGGCCTATGTCGAGCTCTACTGCACAGGGACCGTCGCCCCCCACGAGTTACGGCGCAGCCTCGAGTCGATCCCCGAGGTGATCGGGGCGTGCACGGTCTCGGGCGAGGCCGACGCCCTCATCCACATGCTCGCCACCGATGTCGGGCAGCTCGAACGGGCCATCGAGCGGGTCCGGGACCATCCGCACGTGGACCACACCAAGAGCGTGATCGTGCTGTCCCGGCTGCTGGACCGGCCACGCTCCTAGCCAACCCGGCAAGCGCGCCGACCTCCCAGAGTTGCACGTGCCGGCAGCAAGGTTTCGGGCGAGTCAGTGCTGCGCGGGGATGCCGCCGAGCAGCACCTCGTCGACGCTGGTGAAGGCATGCGCGGTCAGCCAGAGGCGAAGCAGGTGCCGACGGAGCGAGGGGTCCTCGGCATCCTGATAGGCCTCGCGGGAATGCAGGATCGCCGCGTTGGAGATCAGTTGCACATCGCCTGGCTGGAAGTCCATCTCGAGGTAGAAGCGCGGATCGTTGGCGGTCGTCTCCAACAGCGCCATCGCCTCGAGCTGGGCTGGCGTCAGCCGCGGCACGGAGGGGTGGCGCTGGGCGTCGCGGACGTACCACCCGATGTAGAAAACCCTTGGTACGCCGCCGATCTCGAAGACCGGCGGCAGCGCGAAGAACGGGTCCTCGCCCGCGGGCTGCTCGTCGTTGCGGTCCCAGTAGAGCGGCTCGTGGAGCACCTCGAGCAGGTCGGGCCGGGTCCGGAGCAACTCGTTGTAGACCGCGTGGGCACTCGCGATCCGGCTCTCGCCCCCGTGCGCCGCCCGCTGCAGGCAGAGCAGGCCGACGATGTCGGAGCCGTCGGTGTGGAAGTCCTGTCGCTGGTTGGTCTGGTAGAGCCGGACGGACGGCCCCGTCCGGGGCACCCGTTCGTCGCGGACGTGCCCCAGCAGCGAGGCCCGCTTGTCCTGCCCCACCGGGATTCCGAGACGCAACCCGAGCCCGAGGTAGGCCAGCTCCACCTGGGTCGGCGTCAACTCGGAGACGGGGAAGCCGCGGAGCAGGACGAACCCGCGACCACCCCGGAGCGCCCCGACCGCCTGCTCGACGAACCCGTCGAGGGAGGACAGCGGCAGGTCGGC
Source organism: Frankiales bacterium (assembly GCA_031416735.1). Taxonomy (GTDB): domain Bacteria; phylum Actinomycetota; class Actinomycetes; order Mycobacteriales; family SCTD01; genus RYN-111. The sequence goes on along the minus strand of JANOTZ010000058.1, from coordinate 10,213 downwards.
AGGCCCCACCGTCTCCACTGTCAGCCCGCGACGTGAAGCCGCACAGGCTTGATCGATCACCTCGGCCCGCTGCCGGAGGTCAAGCTCGACCGTCCAGACCGACGGGTCGGCCAGGTCAGCGGCCTGCCAGACCGACTCCCCCACCACTGCTGAGCGCTGCTGCATCCCAGGAGTGTGACGGACTACCTGTCGCTCCACCGCAGGTGCAGGTGGATGCCCTCGGCCCGCAACGCCCGCCGGCCCATCAGCACGCAGCAGGCGACAGCGACCGCCGACAGGACGGGGGTCATCACCGAGCGGGCGAGCAGCACCGCGTCATAGCGGTCGGCGAACAGCAGTTGCAACGCCACGGCGCCGTTGACGAGGTTGACCGTCGCCCAGACGAGGGACAGGTGACGGAGGGCCCGCTGCACCTTCGCCAGCGCCGTCACGTGCGCAGGAAGCCCGATGAAGTCGCGGGCAAATCGCTCCGTGAGGGGGGTGCGCGTCAGGGCCGAGCCGGCGAAGACCGCGGCGAGCAGGAACGCGTTGACGGTCGGTGTCAGCAGGTAGACGAAGGTCGAATGGAAAGCGAGTGCCACTCCCGTGCGGGTGGTGAACAGCAACGCCCCCAGGAGGAGGACGGTCGGGAGCGCCGTACCCCTGATCCAGCGCCGGACGATCGCGAGGTAGCACCAGGCCAGTGCAGCGAACAGCGCCCAGACCAGGCCGGAGAGGTGGAGCACCGCCCAGAAGATCAGTGCCGGCACGAGGGTGCCCTCGATGACCTGCAGGCTGATGCGGCCCAGCATCGAGCGCAACGGCGGCATCACCACACCGTGCGCCACAGCGGGCACCGCACCGAGGGGCAGGGGCACGGACGACGGCCTCGATCCCAGGGTCAGTGGTGCGCGAAGGTGCTCCACGGTGCATCGACCGCAGCGCCGCACACCTGAACTTCTCTTTACCAGGTCGCGCCCCCGTCAAACTGGCGACTGGCAGGATGTCCCGTATGAGCGAACAACGAGTGGCTGCCAGCAAGGACCTCAAGGCCCGCAAGGTGGTCGGCGCAGGGAAGTACGCCGTCGGGAACACCGGCAAGGATCTGTTCGCGGTGACCCGGCGGTGCCGGCACCTCGGCGCCGATCTCGCCAACGGCGGCGTCGACAAGGACGGGTGCCTGGTCTGCCCCTGGCACCAGTCGGCCTACGACGTGAAGACCGGCCGGATGGTCCGCGGCCCGCAGGGGATCTTCGCCAAGATCCCCGGCCTCGGTTGGGGTTTCAAGACCCTCACCAGGGTGCTGCCGCTCGGCCGCGGCACGGTCGTGGAGCGCGACGGCGACGTCTACGTCTCCTGACCCCGGCTACTCCGGGACCCCGCTGCCCCGCAAGCTCGGCATCACCACCGGGTGCCGGGTGCTGCTCGATGGTGCGCCCGAGGGCTTCCTCGCGAACCTGCCCGCCGACATCACCGTGCACGCCCGCCGAGGCAGTTCGCCGTACGACGTCGGGGTGGTGTTCTGCCTTGATCTTCAGAGGCTGGTACGGCGATGGCCGGCGCTCGACCGGGCGGTCGCACCGGCTGGTCGGCTCTGGGTGGCCTGGCCCAAGCGGGCCAGCGGGCTGGCCACCGATCTCGACGGGAACATCGTGCGCGAGCACGGCCTGGCCCACGGGCGGGTGGACGTGAAGGTCTGCGCTATCGACGCAACGTGGTCGGGGCTGGCGTTCGTGGTGCGGCTACGGGATCGGTGAAGGACCGTGATTAGCAGGTCCTCGGGGTCGGCGGCGTGAGCGACACCAGGTAGGCGTTCACCGGGTCCTTGATGCAGCCGGGCGCACTGTTGCGGTAGATCGTGTGGCCGTCGCCGTTGAAGGTGAGCAGGATGCCGCGCGAGAGCTGCTCGGCGAGCGCGACCGCCCAGGAGTGCGGAGTGGCGGGGTCGCGGGTGTTGCCGAGGACCACCACCGGCGGGCTGCCGGGAGCCGTGACGCGGTGCGGGGTGCTGACGGCAGCCACCGGCCAGTCGGCGCAGGCCAAGCCCGACAGGGCGATCGCCGGGCCGAAGCGGGGGTACTGCTTCGCAACCTGCTCGGCCAGTCGCTGGTAGGGCGCGAGGGTGCGGGGCCACGGCCGGTCGATGCAGTTGACCGCGTAGTTGGCTTCGATGATGTTGGCGTAGCCGGTGTCGGTCCGGTCGAGGTACTGGTCGTTGAGGGCGAGCAGCGTGCTGCCGGTGCCCTGCACCGCCTCGGTCAGGCCTTGGGACAGGTAGGACCACAGGCTCTTGCTGTAGAGCGCCTGGCCGACGCCGTAGTTGAACTCCGCCGGACCCACGGTCCGGCGGCCCGAGCCGGACAGGGGCTGGGTCTCGACCTTGTCGGCGAGGCGGTCGAAGGCAGCCGTTAGGTCGCCCGAGACCGCCTTGCGGAACGGGCAGCTGGTCTTCTGGCAGTCGGCCAGGAAGGCGCCGAGCGCCACGTCGAAGCCGCGGGACTGCCCGGCGAGCAGCTGGTCCCAGCTGCTGGACGGGTCGAGCGCCCCGTCCAGCACCATGGCGCGCACGTGCGTCGGGAACTGGTCGAGGTAGGACGCCCCGATGGCCGTGCCGTAGGAGTAGCCCAGGTAGGTGAGCTTGGCGTCGCCCAGCGCAATGCGCAGTCGCTCCAGGTCCTGCGCGACCACGATGGTGGAGACGTAGGGCAGCACCCGGCCGGAGCGCTGCTGGCAACCGGCCACGAAGTCCTTGTTGCCCTTCTCGACGGCCGCCTGCTCGCGGGCGTTGTCGGGCACCGGGTCGAGCCCGAAGAAGGCGTCGAGCCGTTCCGTGGTGGCGCAGCGGACCGGGAGGGTGCGCCCGACCCCGCGCGGGTCGAAGGCGACCAGATCGAAGTGGTCGCGGACCGTCTTGGGATAGCTGTCGTAGCTCGCCTGGAGGTATTCCACCGCGGAGGCGCCCGGCCCGCCCGGGTTCACGAACAGCGAACCGACCCGGTTGGGCCCGGTGGCCCGGTGCCGGGTGAGGGCGATCGCGACCTTGCCGAGGGCGGGCTTCGCGTCATCGAGGGGGAGGACGAAGGTGGCGCACTGGAAGCCCTCTTCGCAGGACTTCCACGCCGACAGCACCCCGCGGGACAGCGCCGACCCGGTCGGGGTCGCGGAGGGCGCGGCCGTTGCCGTTGCGGTCGGGCTCGCGGTCACGGGCGGGTCGGTGGCCCGCACCGTCGGACCCTTCGCGCTGCAGGCAGTCACGGCGAGCAGTCCGGTCAGGACGAGGGCGAGGGGCAGTCGGGGCACCGGCCCAGTCTCACCCATCGCGGCCGGTTTGCCTCCGACCGGCGCGGCACGGCGACCTGGCGCCCACGGAAGGGCCGCATCCGAGTAACCTTGCTGGTCGGCAGCCAGCCCCATCCGACCCCATGTAAGAGGCGGCGTTTTCAGCGTGTCGACCCACTTTGGTCAGCAGAACGACTTCGGTGCGAACGAGTGGTACATCCAGGAGCTCTACGAAGACTTCCTGAAGGACCCCGGCAGCGTCGGTGAGCGGTGGCAGGAGTACTTCGCCGACTACGTGCCCGAGGGCCGTGGACAGGGTGCGGCCACCGGCAACGGACACCCGGCTGCGACTCCCGCTCCCGCACCCCCGACCCCGGCTGCTCCCGCCCCGGCCGCTCCGGCCCCGGCTGCCGCTGCTCCGGCCCCTGCTGCTCCGGTTACTGCTGCCGCTGCTCCGGCCGCCGCTGCCGCTCCGGTGGCCGCTGCTCCGCAGCCGAACCGCACCCCCTTGAAGGGCGCAGCCGCCCGGGTGGTCACCAACATGGAGGCCTCACTCGAGGTCCCCACGGCCACCAGTGTGCGCGCCGTCCCCGCGAAGCTGCTCGCCGACAACCGCACCGTCATCAACAACCACCTGCGCCGAGCCCGCGGCGGGAAGGTGTCGTTCACGCACCTGATCGGCTACGCGCTGGTCAAGGCGGCCCAGGACGTGCCGGTGATGAACACCTTCTACGCCCAGGTCGAGGGCAAGCCCAACCTGGTCACCCCTGAGCACGTCGGCCTCGGCCTGGCGATCGACCTGCAGAACGCCAACGGGACCCGGTCGCTCGTGGTCGCCGCGATCAAGAACGCCGACACCCTGGACTTCTCGCAGTTCATGGCCGCCTACGAGGACATCGTTCGGAGGGCCCGCGGCGGCAAACTCACCACCGAGGACTTCCAGGGCGCCACGATCAGCCTCACCAACCCGGGCGGCATCGGCACGGTCCACTCCGTCCCGCGCCTCATGCAGGGCCAAGGCGCCATCATCGGCGTCGGCGCGATGGAGTACCCCGCCGAGTTCCAGGGCGCGTCCGAGGAGTCGCTCGCCAAGCTCGCGATCTCCAAGATCATCACCCTCACCTCCACGTATGACCACCGCGTGATCCAGGGCGCGCAGTCCGGTGAGTTCCTCCGCCGGATGCACCAGCTGCTGCTCGGCGAGAACGGCTTCTACGACGAGATCTTCAGCTCGCTCCGGATCCCCTACGAGCCGGTCCGCTGGGTGGCCGACCTGTCCACCACGCAGGAGGGCGAGCTCGACAAGGCCACCCGCGTCAACGAGATGATCCACGCCTACCGGGTGCGCGGGCACCTGATGGCCGACACCGACCCGCTCAACTTCAAGGTCCGCACCCACCCGGACCACGACGTCGTCAACCACGACCTCACCCTGTGGGACCTCGACCGCGAGTTCCCCGTGGGTGGCTTCGCGGGCCAGCGGGTGATGAAGCTGCGCGACGTCCTCGGCGTCCTGCGCGACTCCTACTGCCGCAACGTCGGCATCGAGTACATGCACATCCAGGACCCTGCGCAGCGGCGCTGGATCCAGGAGCGCGTGGAGAAGAAGGCCCAGGCCCCCGACCGCGACCTGCAGCTGCACGTGCTGAAGCGCCTCAACGCTGCCGAGGCCTTCGAGAGCTTCCTGCAGACCAAGTTCGTCGGCCAGAAGCGCTTCAGCCTCGAGGGCGGCGAGTCGGTCATCGCCATGCTCGATGCCGTGCTGCAGGGCGCTGCCAAGGCGCAACTCGACGAGGTCGTCATCGGGATGGCCCACCGCGGTCGCCTCAACATCCTCGCCAACATCGTCGGCAAGTCCTACGGGCAGATCTTCCGCGAGTTCGAGGGCAACCTCGACCCGCGTTCCGTCCAGGGCTCCGGCGACGTGAAGTACCACCTCGGTGCCGAGGGCACGTTCACCGCCAGCGACGGCTCCACGACCCGCGTGTCGCTCTGCTCCAACCCCTCGCACCTCGAGGCGGTCGACCCGGTGCTCGAGGGCATCGTGCGGGCCAAGCAGGACATCATCGACAAGGGCGAGGCAGGCTTCACCGTGCTGCCGCTGCTGCTGCACGGCGACGCCGCGTTCGCCGGCCAGGGCGTGGTGGCCGAGACGCTGCAGATGGGCCAGCTGCGCGGCTACCGCACCGGCGGCACCGTGCACATCGTCATCAACAACCAGGTGGGCTTCACGACCGGCCCCGAGAGCAGCCGCTCCTCGACCTACTCGACCGACGTGGCCCGCACCGTCCAGGCGCCGATCTTCCACGTCAACGGCGACGACCCCGAGGCGTGCGTGCGCGTCTCGCAGCTCGCCTTCGAGTTCCGCCAGGCGTTCAAGAAGGACGTCGTGGTCGACCTGGTCTGCTACCGCCGTCGCGGGCACAACGAGGGCGACGACCCGTCGATGACCCAGCCGCTCATGTACGACGTCATCGACCGCAAGCGGTCGGTCCGCAAGACCTACACCGAGCAGCTCGTGGGTCGGGGTGACATCACCATCGAGGAGGCCGAGGAGGCACTGAAGGACTACCAGGTGCAGCTCGAGCGGGTCTTCGCCGAGACCCGCGACGCCTCGACCGTGACGCCGTCCGAGCCGGCCATGGTCGATGTCCTCGACCTGTCGGCGATCGACACCGCCGTCGAGCAGGACGTGCTGGACCGCATCGGCAAGGCGCACGTCGAGCTTCCGGAGACGTTCACTCCTCACCCCAAGCTCGCACCGCTCATGGCCCGCCGCGCCGCGATGGTGACGGAGGGCGGGATCGACTGGGGTTTCGGCGAAGTGCTCGCCCTCGGCTCGCTCCTTCTGGAGGGGATTCCCGTCCGCCTTGCCGGTCAGGACTCGCGCCGGGGCACCTTCGTGCAGCGGCACGCGACACTCATCGACCGCATCTCCGGCGCGGAGCACACGCCACTGCGCTACCTGTCGGAGGACCAGGGCACCTTCTACGTCTACGACTCGCTGCTGTCGGAGTACGCCTGCCTCGGTTTCGAGTACGGCTATTCGGTGGCCCGTCCCGAGGTGCTGGTGCTCTGGGAGGCGCAGTTCGGCGACTTCGTCAACGGCGCGATGACCATCATCGACGAGTTCATCTCCTCCGGCGAGGCCAAGTGGGGTCAGCGCTCCGGGGTCACCATGCTGCTGCCGCACGGCTACGAAGGTCAGGGCCCGGACCACTCCTCGACCCGCATCGAGCGTTTCCTGCAGATGTGCGCCGAGGACAACATGACGGTCGCGTTCCCGTCGACCCCCGCGCAGCACTTCCACCTGTTGCGGGCCCAGGCGATGAGCACCGTCAACCGTCCCCTGGTGGTCGCCACCCCCAAGTCGATGCTGCGCCTGAAGGCGGCGGCGTCCCACCCGGACGACTTCACCTCCGGCCGCTGGATGCCCGTGCTGCCCGACCCGGAGCAGCTCGACCCGGCCGGCGTCACCCGCGTGGTCCTCTGCACCGGCAAGGTCTTCTACGACTTCGCCGCTGCCCGCCGCAAGTCCGAGGACAAGACCGTCGCCCTCGTCCGCGTCGAACAGCTCTATCCGGTGCCGGGCGAGCAGGTCCGTGCCGCGCTCGCTGCCTACCCCAACGCGACCGATGTCGTGTGGGCCCAGGAGGAGCCGGCCAACCAGGGTGCCTGGTCCCACATCGCCCTCTCGCTGCCCGAGCTGCTCCCGGACGACGTCCGGCTCCGTCGGGTCTCCCGCCGCGCCGCGGCCTCCCCGGCGGCCGGCTCGAGCAAGGTCCACGAGGCGGAGCTGGCCGCTCTCGTCGAGGCCGTCTTCGCGCGCTGATGTATTTCACCGACAGGGGTCTCGAGGAGCTCGCCGAGCGGCGCGGCGAGGAGCAGGTCACCCTCGCCTGGCTCGCCGAGCGCCTCAAGGAGTTCGTCGACGAGCACCCCGAATTCGAGGTGCCGGTCGAGCGGGTAGCCACCTGGCTGGCCCGCCTCGACGACGACGAGGAGTGACCGGTCAGCTCGAGGCGTAAGGGCCCCACCGTGGTGCGAGTGGGCGGCTTTTCGCCGTACCCCGCAGGTGCCAGACGAGCGCAGCGCCGACCGCGAAGCCGATGATGTGCGCGCCGTAGGCGACCCCTGACCCTGAGGCGACGCCAGCGCCGCGGAAGTACAGGTATTGCAGGAAGAACCAGCTGCCGAGCACCAGCCACGCAGGCAGCCGCACAGGCAGAAAAAAGAAAAAAGTGAGCAACGACAGCACTTTTGCCCGCGGGAACAGCACGAGATAGGCCCCGAGCACCCCTGCGATGGCGCCCGAGGCGCCGACCAGCGGCTGCGTCGATCCCGACTCGAAGAGCGCGAAACCGTAGGTCGCGGCATACCCGCAGCCGAGGTAGAAGGCGAGATACTTCAGGCGCCCGAGCCGGTCCTCCACGTTGTTGCCGAAGACGTAGAGGAACAGCAGGTTGCCGAGCAGGTGCAGCCAGCCGCCGTGCAGGAACATCGCGAACAGCACCGACACCGCAGGCTTCTTGTCGTACGGCGGAGGGCTCTCCGCCACGCAGCCGACCCGTCCGTCGATGCGGCCGACGGCACCGGTCGCCCCCTGACGCTCCTGGCGGTTGGTGAGGATCTCGTGGGGCTTGGCGGCGTACTGGTCGAAGAAGGCGATCGTGCGGCACTCCTGCTTGAGCGCGCTGCTGCCGACCAGGTGGGTTGCGACCGGACTGAGCAGGAACGCCACCACGTTGATGAGCAGCAGCAGGTAGGTCACGACCGGCGTGCGCCTGGTCGGGTTGGTGTCGTGAACCGGCAGCACCAAGGTGAGGCTCCTAAGCGGTCAGGACGAGCTTGCCGAACACGGTGCCCTCTGCGAGCCGCGCGAAGCTCGCGCGGGCATCGGAGAGCGGACGGACGTCCTCGATCAGCGGGCGGAGCCCGGTGGTGGCGCAGAACCGCAGCAGGTCGGCGAGCTCCGCGCGGGTGCCCATCGTCGAGCCGACCACCCGGAGCTGCAGGAAGAACAGGCGGTTGAGGTCTGCAGACGGGTCGGCCCCGGTGGTGGCGCCGGACACGACGAGGGTGCCTCCGGGACGCAACGCCCGCATCGAGTGCGACCAGGTGGCCTTGCCGACCGTCTCGAGCACCGCATCGACCTTGCCGGGCAACTTGGCGCCGGTCTCGAAGACCTCGTGGGCACCGAGCTCGAGGGCCTTGCTCCGCTTGTCCTCGTCACGGCTGGTCGCCCAGACGGTGAAGCCGGCGTGCCGGGCCAGGGCGATGGCGGCGGTGGCGACCCCACCACCGGCACCCTGCACCAGCACGGTCTGCCCCGGCTTCACGCCGCTCTGCGTGAACAGCATCCGGTAGGCCGTGAGCCAGGCGGTCGGGAGGCAGGCGGCCTCCTCCCACGACAGCTCCGGGGGCTTGGGGAGCACGTTGCGGGCGGGCACCACGACCTGCTCGGCCAGCGTCCCGTCGTACCGCTCGGAGAGCAACGTGCGCTTCGGGTCCAGGGTGTCGTCGCCGGTCCAGGTCGGGCTGGTCACGACCGCGTGGACGACCACATCGGTGCCGTCGTCGAGGACCCCGGCGCCGTCGCAGCCGAGCACCATCGGGAGCTTGTCCGCCGCCAGGCCGACGCCCTTGAGCGACCACAGGTCGTGGTGGTTGAGGGCGGTGGCCTTGAGCGTCACCCGGACCCAACCCTCGGGCACGTGCGGGTCGGGCCGCTCCCCGACCGTCAGTCCACTCAGCGGATCCTCGGCGGACTGGGAGGTGCAGGTGACGGCAAGCATCCGTCGACCCTAAGCGGTGGGCGCCTAGAGGCGGGCGACGCCGTCGCGGCGAGCCGCCTCGGCGACGGCCTCGGCGACCACGGTGGCGACCCGAGGGTCGAAGACCGACGGGATGATGTGGTCCTCGTTCAGGTCGTCGCCGACGAGATCGGCGAGGGCCACGGCGGCGGCCTGCTTCATGCCCTCGGTGATCCGGGAGGCCCGCACCTGTAGGGCGCCCTTGAAGACGCCCGGGAACGCGAGCACGTTGTTGATCTGGTTGGGGAAGTCCGACCGGCCGGTCGCGACGACGCGGGCCCCCGCCCGGTGGGCGTCGTCGGGGTGCACCTCGGGGTCGGGGTTGGCCATCGAGAACACGATCGCGTCAGGTGCCATCGCCTGCACGGCCTCGAACGGCACCTTGCCGCTGGACAGGCCGAGGAACACGTCCGCACCCGTCAGCGCGTCGACGAGCGACCCGGTGTAGGCCGCACGGTTGCTGATCGCGGAGAACATCCGCTTCTCGTCGTTGAGGTCGGTGCGGTCGACATGGACGATGCCCTTGCTGTCGGCCACGGCCAGGTCGCCGATGCCCGCTTCGAGGATCATCTTCGACACCGCGATACCGGCGGCACCGGCACCGCTGACAACGACCCGCAGGTCGGCCAGGGTCCGGCCGGTCAGGCGCGCGGCGTTGCGCAGCGCGGCCAGCACCACGATGGCGGTGCCGTGCTGGTCGTCGTGGAAGACCGGGATGTCCAGGCGCTCCTGCAGGCGCCGCTCGACCTCGAAGCAGCGGGGCGCGCTGATGTCCTCCAGGTTGATGCCGCCGAACGCCGGGGCGAGGCGCGCGATCGTCTCGATCAGCTCGTCGAGGTCGGTGACGTCCAGGCAGATCGGTACGGCGTCGACCCCGCCGAACTGCTTGAACAGCAGCGCCTTCCCCTCCATCACCGGCAGCGAGGCGAGCGCGCCGATGTCACCGAGCCCGAGCACGGCCGTGCCGTCGGTGACGACCGCGACGGTGGAGGACTTCCAGGTGTAGTCGTACGCCAGTGCGGGTTCCTCCGCGATCGCCGTGCAGACGCGGGCGACGCCGGGCGTGTAGGCCAGGGCCAGGTCCTCGCGGGTCTCGAGGGGGACCGACGACACGACCTCGACCTTGCCGCCGCGGTGCAGGG
>JANOTZ010000057.1:0-15200 GCA_031416735.1 Frankiales bacterium | reverse complement strand
CCCGGCCCGGGTGCGACGGATCGCCTGGGACATCGCCCGCAGCGCCTCCTCCATGCCGACGATGCGCTTGTGCAGCTCATCTTCCATGTGGAGCAGACGCGAGGACTCCTCCTCGGTCAGCTTGAAGACCGGGATGCCCGTCCAGATCGCGAGGACCTCGGCGATCTGCTCGTCGTCGACCTCGGCGACGACGTCCATGTCGCCGGCCTTCCACTCCTTCTCGCGGTGCGCCTTCTCCGCGAGCAGGGTCTTCTCCTTGTCGCGCAGGGAGGCGGCCTTCTCGAAGTCCTGCGCGTCGATCGCGGACTCCTTGTCCCTGCGGACGTTGGAGATCTTCTCGTCGAACTCGCGCAGGTCCGGCGGCGCGGTCATCCGGCGGATGCGCATCCGGCTGCCCGCCTCGTCGATGAGGTCGATCGCCTTGTCGGGCAGGAACCGGTCGCTGATGTAGCGGTCGGCCAAGGTAGCCGCCGCCACCAGTGCGGCGTCGGTGATGGAGATCCGGTGGTGCGCCTCGTAGCGGTCCCGCAGGCCCTTGAGGATCTCGATGGTGTGGGCCAGGCTCGGCTCCGGCACCTGGATCGGCTGGAAACGCCGCTCGAGGGCGGCGTCCTTCTCGAGGTGCTTGCGGTATTCGTCCAGGGTGGTCGCCCCGATGGTCTGCAGCTCGCCGCGGGCCAGCATCGGCTTGAGGATGCTCGCGGCGTCGATCGCGCCCTCGGCCGCACCGGCACCGACGAGGGTGTGCAGCTCGTCGATGAACAAGATGATGTCGCCGCGGGTGCGGATCTCCTTGAGGACCTTCTTCAGCCGCTCCTCGAAGTCACCGCGGTAGCGGCTGCCGGCGACGAGCGCGCCGAGGTCGAGGGTGTAGAGCTGCTTGTCCTTAAGGGTTTCCGGCACCTCGCCCTTGACGATTGCCTGGGCCAGGCCCTCGACGACGGCGGTCTTGCCGACGCCCGGCTCGCCGATGAGGACGGGGTTGTTCTTGGTCCGCCGCGACAGGACCTGCATGACCCGCTCGATCTCCTTCTCGCGCCCGATGACCGGGTCGAGCTTGGACTCGCGCGCCGCCTGGGTGAGGTTGCGACCGAACTGGTCCAGCACCAGGCTGGTCGAGGGAGTGCCCTCGGCCGGGCCGACACCTGCGGCCGGCTCCTTGCCCTGGTAGCCGGAGAGCAGTTGGATGACCTGCTGCCGGACCCGGTTGAGGTCGGCGCCGAGCTTGACGAGCACCTGAGCGGCGACGCCCTCGCCCTCGCGGATGAGGCCGAGCAGGATGTGCTCGGTCCCGATGTAGTTGTGGCCGAGCTGCAGCGCCTCGCGCAGCGACAGCTCGAGCACCTTCTTGGCACGCGGCGTGAAGGGGATGTGGCCGGACGGTGCCTGCTGGCCTTGGCCGATGATTTCCTCGACCTGGCTGCGGACACCCTCGAGCGAGATCCCGAGGGACTCGAGCGCCTTGGCGGCGACTCCTTCACCCTCGTGGATCAATCCGAGCAGGATGTGCTCGGTCCCGATGTAGTTGTGGTTGAGCATCCGGGCTTCTTCTTGCGCCAGGACGACGACCCGTCGGGCTCGGTCGGTGAACCTCTCGAACATGATGCGCTCCTCACGAGCCGGGTGTCTGGCGTGCCCGTCTGACCCGAACACTAACGCCGCGCGGCGGATCCTGAGAGGGGACCACCAACATCAACCGTCATGGGTGACAACTGGCCTGCGCCGACAGGCGTTCCCGACCCGGTTACGCCTGGGGCGAACACACCGGACGGCCCGCCCCCGTGGTGGGGAACGGGCCGTCGGGCCTGACTGTTCTGGGCGTTACGTCCGGTGACTCCGGGTCAGTGGGCAGCCTCGTAGGCGCCCACCAGAGAGGCGGAGAGCCGACCGCGCTCGCTGACCTGGTGGCCGTGCTTACGACCCCACTCGCGCATCTCGGCGACCTTCTCGTTGCCACCCCGGGCAGCGGCGGCCCGAGGCCGACGGGAGGCGGACACCGGGGTGCGGCCGGCCCGGCGCGCGGCACCGACGTAGGTGGCGAAGGCATCGCGCAGCGCCGCCCCGTGGGTGTCGCAGACATCGATCTCATAAGCCGAGCCGTCGAGGCCGAAGCTCACGGTCTCCGTGCCCTCGACCTCGTCGTCATGCAAATCGCACACAAGCAGGACCTGGACCTTCTGAGCCATTACCACTCCCATTTTTCAGCCTTGACGAAAACCTCGTGCCGAAAGCAAAGCGGAAAGTCGCCGAAAAATCAAAAAACAGGCCATTACCGACCCTCGCTTGGCGGAACTCCATCGCACCTGGAGAAGTTCCCGAAAGCAGAAACCCCGAAAGCCGAGGGAGAAAGCAGCGGGTCGGTCAGGGGCCGGGTGTGGGGCGTACGAGCGGGAACAAGATCGTCTCCCGGATCGGCTGGCCGGTCAGCAGCATGACGAGGCGGTCGAGCCCCATGCCCTGTCCACCCATCGGCGGCGCGCCGTGCTCCAAGGCCCGCAGGAAGTCCTCGTCGAGCTGCATCGCCTCCGGGTCGCCCCCGGCCGCCTTCACCGACTGCTCGGTGAGCCGGCGGCGCTGCTCCACCGGGTCGACCAGCTCGGAGTAACCCGTGGCGAGCTCCACCCCGCCGACCACCAGGTCCCAGGCCTCGGCGAGGCGCGGGTCATGGCGGTGGCCACGGGCAAGGGGCCGCGCGTCGACCGGGTAGTCACGGACGAAGGTCGGCTGCACCAGGGTGTGCTCGACCAGCTTCTCGAAGAGCTCGAGGGCAATCTCCCCCGCTGTCCAGCCCTCCTGGAGCGCCACCTCGTGCTTGTCCGCCAGCTCCGTCAGGGCCTGCAGATCGGTGCCGGCATCCACCTGGGTCCCGACGGACTCGCTGACGAGCTCGAACAGGGTGGCCTTACGCCAGGGCTGCTCGAGGTCCACCTGGCCTTCACAGACGACGGTGCGGCCGATTGCCCGGGCACAGACGAGGATCATCTCCCGCGTGAGATCGGCGACGGTGTCGTAATCGCCGTACGCCTCATAGAACTCGAGCATCGTGAACTCGGGGAAATGGGTGGAGTCGATGCCCTCGTTGCGGAAGTTCTTGCCGATCTCGAAGACCTTGTCGATGCCGCCGACGACCACCCGCTTGAGGTAGAGCTCCAGGGCGATCCGCAACGTGACGTCGAGGTCGAGCGCATTGATGTGACTGTGGAAAGGCCGGGCCGCGGCGCCGCCGTGCACCAGTTGCAAAGTGGGGGTCTCCACCTCGATGTAGCCGCGGTCGTGCAACAGCCCGCGGACCGTGCGGATCACGGTGGCGCGGTCGCGCACCATCTGCCGACTGCTCGCGTTGACCGCGAGGTCGACATAGCGCTGCCGGACGCGCGTCTCGGGGTCGGTGAGGCCCTTGTGCTTGTCGGGCAGCGGCCGCAGCGCCTTGCTGGTCAGCTGCCAGTCGCTCGCGAGGATGCTGAGCTCACCGCGACGGCTGCTGATGACCTCGCCGGTGACGCCCACGTGGTCACCCAGGTCGATGTCGGCCTTCCAGGCGGCCAGGCGTTCCTCGCCGACCCCGTCCAGGCTGATCATCACCTGGATCTGCGACTCACCCTCGGTGAGGGTGGCGAAGCACAGCTTGCCGCCGGTCCTGCTGAGCAGCACCCGGCCGGCGATGCCGACCACCTCACCGCTGGCGGTGTCGGTCGGCAGGTCGGCGTGCTTCGCGCGCACCTCCGCGGCACTCGTCGTGCGCGGATAACCCAGCGTGTACGGCGGAGTGCCGGCCGCCACGAGCCGGTCATACTTCTCCCGGCGCACGCGGACCTGCTCGGGGAGGTCGTCGATCTCGTCAGTCACCCGATGAGCCTATCGGCGCGGTCCAGGTGTTTCCCGCGGTCGCCCCTCGACCTGCCTCCCCCCCGAGTGAAGGGAACCGGAAGGGCTGCCCGAGGCGCCAAAGACACCCCTGCAGCGTCCGTTCATCGAGCAGGGGGGCCAGAGAGCTGGAGCGGGCTAGAGGTTCTTCTCGTAGACGAGGCGGAGGCCGATCAGGGTGAGGTCCGGCTCGTGTTCGTCGATCGACTCGCACAGGTCGACCATCAGCGTGGACAGCCCGCCTGTCGCGATGACGATCGGTTGGCAGCCGAGCTCCTTGGAGATCCGCGCGACCATGCCGTCGACCTGCGCCGCGAAGCCGTAGACCAGGCCGCTCTGCAGCGCCTCGACGGTGGTCTTGCCGATGACTGACCGCGGTTCGACCAATTCGACCTTGAACAGCCGGGCGGCCCGGGCGGCCAGCGCGTCGACCGAGATCTCGATGCCCGGCGCCAAGGCACCGCCGAGGAACTCGCCCTTGTCGCTCACCACGTCGAAGTTGGTGGACGTCCCGAAGTCGACGACGATCGCCGGCCCGCCGTACAGGGTGTGGGCGGCGAGGGTGTTGACGATGCGGTCCGGGCCGACCTCCTTCGGGTTGTCGTAGAGGAGCGGCACGCCGGTCTTCACGCCGGGGCCGACCACGACGGTGTGCGCGTGGGCGTAGTAGCGCTCGAACATCAGCCGCAGCTGGTCGAGGACCTGCGGCACGGTCGAGCAGACCGCGACGCCGTCGGGCTCGGGGTGCCGGGACAGCAGCCCGTGGAACAGCAGCGCGAGCTCGTCGGCGGTGACCCGCGAATCGGTGCGCAGCCGGTAGCTGGTGAACAGCTGGTCGCCGTCGAACAGGCCCAGCACGATGTTGGTGTTACCGACGTCGACGGTGAGCAGCACGTCAGACCCCCAGTCGCAGGTCGAGGCCGAGGTCGAGGACCGGCGCCGAGTGGGTGAGGGCGCCGACGCTGAGATAGTCGACGCCGGTCTCCGCGACCGCCCGGGCCCGGTCGAGGGTGAGCCCGCCGGAGGCCTCGGTGCGCACGCCCTTGGGCTTGCAGATCTGGACCGCCTCGCGCAGCTGCTCCAGCGACATGTTGTCGAGCAGCACCAGGTCGGCGCCGGCCGCGACGACGTCGGCGACCTGCTCGACGGTGTCGCACTCGACCTCGACGTCAAGGTCGGGAAACGCCAGTCGCACGGCCTCGAAGGCCTGGGTCACGCCCCCGGCCGCGACGACGTGGTTGTCCTTCACCAACGCGGCGTCCGACAGCGACATTCGGTGGTTGACGCCGCCACCGACCACGACGGCGGCCTTCTCCAGGGCCCGCAGCCCGGGGGTGGTCTTGCGGGTGTCGCGGATCCGGGCCCCAGTGCCGGCAACGGCCTCGACCCAGCGGGCGGTCAGCGTCGCGACCCCGGACAGGTGGCACAGCAGGTTCAGCGCCGAGCGCTCGGCGGTGAGCAGCGTCCGGACCGGGCCGCTGACCTGCAGCACCGTCTCGCCGGCCGCGGCCGGTCCGTCGCCCCGGACCAGGTCCCAGGTGAGCGGCCCGACCACGTCGAAGCAGGCCATCGCGACAGCAACGCCGGCGACGACGCCGGCTTCCCGCGGGACGAACGACGCGGTGCCGACGAGATCCTCCGGGACGGTCGCGACGCTGGTGACGTCGACCCCGCCGGCCAGGTCCTCCTCGAGGGCGCGTACGGCGAGAGCTCCGACCAGGGCGGGGTCCAGGCCTGCCTTGGCCAGCGCCTCGAGTGTCGGGCCGGTCAGCGCTTTCGCTCCGCCAGTGCTGTGCACGTCAGTCCTCCACGGGTCGGTAGGTCGTGCCGTCGAGGGTCGCGGTTGGGTCGGTCGTGCCGTCGAGGTCCACGGGTCGGTAGGTCGTGCCGTCGAGAGTCGTGACCAGATGGCCGCGCCAGGCCCCGGAGGCTAGTGGGAAGTCGTCGCGCCAGTGAGCCCCGCGGGTCTCCTCGCGACGGGCAGCGGCAGCGACCAGTGCCGATGCGACGGCGTGCAGCCCGGTGGCCTCCCAGGCCGCCGGCGAGGGGGACTCCGACGTCCGATCCTCCAGCGCTGTAAGGACTTTGGCGGTCCCGGCGAGGGAGTCGGCGGATCGCAGGACCCCGGATCCGTCGGTCATGGCGCGAGCCAGCTCGGCCCGGGTCGACGGGTCGAGCAGCACCGTACGGCCCGCGAAAGACGCCGGCTCCGCGGGGCGACCCAGCCCCCGCTTGAGGTCCTCACCGATCCGGCCCGCGAAGACGAGGCCTTCGAGCAGCGAGTTGGAGGCGAGCCGATTGGCCCCGTGCACTCCGGTCCAGGCGACCTCACCGCAGGCGTAGAGGCCGGGCACCGAGGTGCGACCGTCGAGGTCGGTGAGGACCCCGCCGCTCGCGTAGTGGGCAGCGGGCGCGACGGGGATCAGCTCGGAAAGCGGGTCGATGCCGGCCTCGCGGCAGCGGGCGACGATGGTCGGGAAGCGGGCCTCGAGACCGACGATGCCGCGAGCGTCGAGGAACACGTGGTCGGTGTCGAGCGCCTGCATCCGCCGGGTGATCGCCTTGGCGACGACGTCGCGGGGCGCGAGGTCAGCCATCGGGTGGTCGTCGGTGGTGATGACCCGGTCACCGTTGACGTCGACGAGGAACGCCCCCTCGCCACGCACCGCCTCGCTGATCAACGGCTGCTGCCCGGTGACAACGGGCCCGAGCCACAGCGCGGTCGGGTGGAACTGCACGAACTCCAGGTCGGTGACCTCCGCCCCGGCTCGCAGTGCCAGCGCTACGCCGTCGCCGGTCGACACCGACGGGTTGGTCGTGCTGGAGAACACCTGCCCCATGCCGCCGGTGGCCAGGACGACCGCGCGGGCGTGCACCGCCCCGACGCCGTCGACGGTGCCCTCACCCAGGACGTGCAGGGTCACTCCCGCCGTACGGCCGTCGGCATCGCGCAGGAGGTCGAGCACGAGGGCGTGCTCGATGAGCTGGATCCGCGGATGGGCGTGCACGGCCGCGACCAGCGCGCGGGAGACCTCGGCGCCGGTGGCGTCCCCGCCGGCGTGGACGATCCGGTCGCGGTGGTGCCCGCCCTCGCGGGTGAGCTGCAGCTCACCGGACGGGTCGCGGTCGAAGGCCGCCCCCAGGGCGATCAGCTCGCGCAGCCGGACTGGTCCCTCCTCACAGAGCACCCGCACAGCCTGTACGTCGCACAGCCCGACCCCCGCTTCGAGGGTGTCGCGTTCGTGCTCGAGCGGGGAGTCGTCGGCGCCGAGCGCTGCGGCGACCCCGCCCTGCGCCCAGCGGGTCGAGCCGTCGTCGACGCGCACCTTCGTGACGATCAACACCCGACCGGCCCGGGTCGCGTGCAGGGCCGCCGTCAACCCGGCGACGCCCGAACCGACCACGACGACGTCGGTGTCGACGGTCCAGCCCGGCGGAGGGGCGAGCAGCCGGGTGGCCGCCGTCACCAGACCAGCGTCGGGTCGTCGTCGTACGAGCCGGTGTGGTGGCCGGCGGGAGTGCCCGCGTGAGTGCCTACGTGGATGCCTGCGGGAGTGCCCGCGTGAGTGCCCGCGTGAGTGCCCGCGTGAGCGCCCGCGTGAGTACCGGCGGGAGCGCCGGTGTGGGGGTCGCTGGTCCGCGACACGATGTCGCCACGGATCAGACCGGTGACGGGCAGCGCTTCGGCCGGGTCGGTGCCGGTGCCGATCACCTTGTTGTCGGCGTCCACGAAGACGACGCGCGGCTGGCGGGTGCGGGCCTCCGCATCGTCCATCTGCCCGTAGGCGATGAGGATCACCAGGTCACCGGGGTGCACGAGGCGGGCAGCGGCACCGTTGATGCCGATGATGCCCGAGCCGCGCGGACCGCTGATGACGTAGGTCTCGAGCCGGGCCCCGTTGGTGACGTCGACGATCGCGACCTTCTCCCCCGGATAGAGATCGGCGGCATCGAGCAGGTCCTGGTCGACCGTCACCGAGCCGACGTAGTGCAGGTCGGCCTGGGTCACCGTCGCGCGGTGGATCTTGCTCGTGAGCATGGTGCGGAGCATCAGACGTCCTTCAGGGGGAGGTTGTCGATCAGCCGGGTAGTACCCAGTTTGGCGGCAATGATGATCAGATCGCCGTCGGGGTCTGCCTCGAAGGTGGAGGAGTCCACCCGCTCGAGGTAGTCGAGGTCGACGCCGGGCTCGGCGTCGAGGAGGGACCGACCGGCCGCGACGTCGCTCGTCCGCAGGGCCTGGGACAGCACGAGCGCGGTGCGGCGCTCCTGTTCGGAGAGGAACCGGTTGCGGCTGGACAGCGCCAGCCCATCGGGCTCACGGACCGTCGGCACCGCCACGATGGTGACCGGCACGTCCAGGTCGCTGACCATCCGGCGGATCGCGGCGAGCTGCTGGGCGTCCTTCTGCCCGAACAGCGCGACGTCCGGCGCGGTGAGGTGCAGGAGCTTCAGGACGACGGTGAGCACGCCGTCGAAGTGCCCAGGGCGGGAGGCTCCCTCGAAGACGTCGCCGAGCGGTCCGGCACTGACCCGGACCAGGGGCTCGGTCGGATAGACGACGTCCGGGGTGGGGGTGAATACCAGGTCGGCACCCTCGGCCTGCAGGATCGCCAGGTCGCTGTCGAGCGTCCGCGGGTAGCGGTCGAGATCCTCACCGGCCCCGAACTGCAGCGGGTTGACGAAGATCGTGACGATCACGCTGTCGGCCAACGTCCGAGCCTCACGGACCAGTGCGGCATGCCCCTCGTGGAGGGCGCCCATGGTCATGACCACCGCCACCCGGCCGGGCAGCTCCTTGCGGGCGACGGCCAGGTCCTCCCGGGTGCCGGCGACGACCACCGGGCGGGTCCCTGTGTTCTGGGGGCGGGTCACTGGAGCACCCCCAGGAGCGGCTCGGCCTGCTGCGGCTTGAGCCGGCCGGAGGCGAGCGCGCGGTCCGCGGTCAGCCGGGCCAGCGCGAGGTAGGCGGGTCGGACGTCGTCCGGCAGCGCCGCCAAGTGCGCCGCGACTGTGCCGGCGTCGCCACGGCTGACGGGGCCGGTGAGGGCAGCGTCGCCGGAGCGCAGCGCGCCGTCGAGGGCGGCTCCGAGCAGCGGGGCGAGAACCTGTCCGGGGTTCTCGGCGCCGGCCTGCCGGAGCAGGTCCGCAGCGGAGGCGACGAGGGTGACCAGGTGGTTGGCGCCGTGGGCCAGCGCCGCGTGCCAGAGCGCCCGATGCTCCTCGAGCACCCAGACCGGCTCGCCACCCATCTCGACGACGAGCGCCTCGGCGATCGGGCGCAGCACATCGGGCGCCGTGACGCCGAAACTGACGCCGGCCAGGCGGTCCAGATCGACGGTCGTGCCCGTGAACGGCAGGACCGGGTGCAGCGCCAGCGGAAGCGCCTGGGCGGGCTCGAGGACGGCCAGTCCGTGGCGCCCGCTGACGTGCGCGACGAGCTGCCCGGGACGGAACGCTTCGAGCTCGGCCAGTCCCTGCACCAGGTCCTCGAGGACGTCGTCGGGGACGGCGAACAGCACCAGGGACGCGCGGCGCACCACCTCCTCGGGGGCGAGGACCGGCACGCCCGGCAGGAACAGCTCGGCCCGGTCCTTGGAGGCCTCACTGAGTGCGCTCACGCCGACCACGTCGTGGCCCGCCCGCCGGAGCGCAGCTCCGAGCACGGCCCCGACCCGCCCAGCACCGACCACGCCCACAGCGAGGCGGGCAGCGTCGGGACGCGAGGTCGCGTTCATCAGGGTCGTTCCAGTCCTCGAAGGGGGTACCGGACGTGGGCCTTGAAAGCGTAACGCTGCCGTCTCATCTGGCAATCCCCTGTGGCACACATCACGGCGAGAGGCGCACAGGGCATGCTCGGCACCGTGACGACCAGGGCGTGGAGCGAGGCGTGGCACGACGCGCTGTACGGCCCGGACGGCTTCTTCCTGCGTTCCGTCCCTGCCGACCACTTCCGCACCAACGTGGCAGTTCCGCTGTTTGCTGAGGCGGTACGGCGACTCGCCGACCGCGTCGACACTGCCCTCGGCCACCCCGACCCGTTCGACCTGGTCGATGTGGGTGCGGGCCGCGGCGAGCTGCTGCACGCTCTGGGCGAGGTGCCGTCGCGATGGCGGCTGACCGGCGTCGACCTCGCTGACCTCCCCGAAGCGGATGCCGACGCCGATGTCAGGTCTCACAGCCTCGGCCGCGGAACGGCCCTGCCGTTTCGTTGGCTGCACGGGATCCCTTCACTGACAGGCCTTCTGCTCGCCAACGAGTGGTTGGACGACGTGCCGCTCGACGTGCTGGAGGACGGGCGGCTGGTGCTGGTCGACCCGCAGGGGACCGAGACGCCGGGCGCACCCCTGGCCTCGGAGTGGGCTGACCGCTGGTGGCCCGGCGGCGGTCGGGTCGAGGTCGGCGCACCCCGGGACCTGGCCTGGGCCGCCGCGGTTGCGAAGGTGCAGCGCGGGGCAGCCGTCGCGATCGATTACGGCCACGTGTTGGACTCGCGCCGACCGACACTGACGGGCTACCGGGACGGCCGGCAGGTGCCGCCGGTGCCCGATGGGTCGTGCGACGTCACCGCGCACGTGGCCCTCGACTCCTGCGCCGCGGCTACCGGCGCGCAGCTACTGACGCAGCGTCGGGCGCTCATCGCCCTCGGGGTCTGCGCCCGGCTGCCCACGGCCACCGATCCGTCGTACGCGCTGATGTTGGAGCGGGCGTCGCAGGCACATGAGCTGCTCGACCCCGCGGGGCTCGGCGGCTTCGGTTGGCTGGTGCAAGGGGTCGGGCTGGACGCTGATTGGATGCCCTGGTGAGCGAGGTCGTTGCGGGTGTCGGGGCTGCCGCCCTGACGCGTTCGGACATCACCCTGGAGCTCGGCCCGCACCACCCGTCCACGCACGGGTCGCTGCGGTTGCGGCTGGTGCTCGACGGCGACGTCGTCGTCAGCGCCGAACCTTTGGTCGGCGCGCTGCACCGCGGGGCGGAGAAGCTCTTCGAGGCGCGCGACTACCGCCAGGTGCTGATGCTGGCCAACCGGCACGACTGGCTCGCGGCGTTCAACAACGAGGTCGGGATCGCGCTGGCCGTGGAGCGGCTGCTCGGCATGGAGGTGCCGGCGAGGGCCACCTGGTTGCGGACCCTGCTGTGCGAGCTGAACCGGGTGCTGTCGCACCTGATGTTCCTCGGCCACCTGTCGCCGGACTTCGTGCGGCTGCGTGAACCGCTGCAAGCTGTGCTGGAGGAGGCGACCGGCGGACGGATCCATGTGGTCTACACCCGGGTCGGGGGCGTGCACGAGGACGTGCCCGCCGGGTGGGTGTCGCGCTGCGCCTCTGCGGTCGCCGCCGTCCGGTCCGGACTCCCCTCGCCGGACCTGTCCCCCCTGGTCGGGCTGGGCCTTCTGTCGGTGGCAGATGCCTTGTCCTACGGGGTTTCCGGCCCGGTGGCGCGCGCCTCGGGACTGGATGTCGACCTACGACGGGACGACCCATACCTGTCCTACGGTTCGCTGGACGTGCCCGTGGTGACGCGTTCTGTGGGCGACGCGGCGGACCGGTTCGCCTGCCTGCTCGAGCAGGTCGGGGTCTCGCTGGACCTGGCGCTCCAGTGCCTCGAGCGGCTGCCCTCCGGACCGGTCAACGTGAAGCTGCCGAAGACGGTCCGGGCGCCGGAGGGGTCGACCTACGCATGGACGGAGAACCCGTCCGGCATCGCCGGCTACTACCTGGTCTCCCGGGGAGCGCCGACCCCCTGGCGACTGGCGATGCGGACGGCGTCGTTCAGCAACGTCAGCGCCCTGCCCGCGGTGCTGCCCGGCAGCCGGGTGCAGGACCTGCCCGGTGTGCTCGCGTCGTTCTTCTTCGTGGTCGGGGACATCGACCGCTGAGTGCGGCTCACAAGCCGGATGGAATGGGTCTCACTCTCTCGATCTGGCGACATGAGCGGCAGGGTGGGTGACGCACGACACGATGCACGTCGTGGACCGGAGTCGGCCGTTGCCTGCCTCCTCGTCTCAGCGACGAAGGTTCTCAGCGACGAAGCGTCCTCTGACCTCCTCCGCCCGCGGTGCTCCGAGGTCAGCAGTGCGTCACCTCGCGTCTCCTTCGCCCGGTCCACGCCGGAGGGTCGCGGTGATCTACCTCTTGTTGCCGCGCAACTGAGCGTGTCGGCCACCACAAGGGGAAGATCGACCGGAGG
Organism: Frankiales bacterium; assembly: GCA_031416735.1. Lineage (GTDB taxonomy): Bacteria > Actinomycetota > Actinomycetes > Mycobacteriales > SCTD01 > RYN-111. Next base: position 3,146 of record JANOTZ010000057.1, on the reverse strand, counting down.
TTTGCAGCGATCTACCTCTTGTTGCCGCGCAGCCGTGCGTGTCGGCGACCACGAGGGGAAGATCGGCCGGGAGTCGGGCGGGGCGGCAGGCGCGACGGCCTTGAAGGGCCGCGATCGGGTAGCGGTGAGGTGACGGCTGTCCGCCAGGTCCGGACTCCCCGACCTAGTCGTTGTCACTGGTGCTGGCATGCACTGTGCGCCGTTTGACCGCGTGCTCACGACAACCCGGGCGTGTTGGACCCATCCGGCTTGCTGGCCGTACTCGCCGGCCGCCTGAGCGATCAGTCCCTGAGGTAGCTCTCGAACCTGGCCCGCAGCAGGGGCTCGTCGTCGCCGAGGTCCTTGCCCATTAGCTCCCGGACGATCTCGACCGCTTCGGCGATCGAGCCGGTGATGCCACCGCTCGACCCGTCCTCGGAGGCCAGCGAGTGGGAGGCGCGCAGGTGCTTCACCACATCCCAGAAGAACCCGACGTCATGCGCCCCGCGGGCCTTGTCGAAGGCGCGCTGGCGCAGCTCTTCGGTGGTCAGGGAGTGTAGGTCCATGTCCTCAAACCTAGTCCTGCGGGGAGCCGGAGTCAGGCGGTGTGGGGGTGCGACAGGCCCGTTCCAGCACCAGGGCCGCGATGATCAGGAGCAGCGAGGCAGCGGCGGACGTCCCGGAGACCCACGCGTCGTGCCCGGCCGCGGCGAGCCGGTCTCGTTCCGCGAAGGTCCAGGCGAAGAAACCGGCGTACAGGCCGAGCAGCAACGCCCCCGCCACCGAGGACGCCTTGGCCAGGACGACCGCGCGAGCGATCTGCAGCGCATGCATCGGTCGGCCGGCCGAGCGGCCCCTGACCTTCTGGAACACCACCCGCGCCAGACCGAGCTCGAAGAGCGCGATCAGCACAGCGGTGACCGGAGCGAAGGTGGGCAGGGAGGCGAGGTCGCCGTAGGCCTGAGCCGCGATCAACCAGCCCAGCAGGCCGGTGAAGACCGCGGCGCTGAGCAGGTTGGTCCACCGGGTGGGCGTCACAGCGCCGCTCCGAAGGGCCTGACCGAGGACCGGTCGACGGGCAGGGCAGCGACCGGGCCGTGCCCCGGCAGGACGGCGTCGGGATCGACGTCGAGCCATGGCACGAGCACGAAGGCCCGCTCATGGGCGCGGGGGTGCGGGAGGTCCAACGCCGGGTCCGACCCGGTGGCCCAGATCACGTCGACGTCGAGGGTGCGCGGCCCCCAGCGGACCTCGCGGTCCCGACCGGCCTGGGACTCGGCGAGACAGGCGCGCCGCCACGCCTCAGCGGCATCCCAGGAGCAGAGCGCCACCACGTTGAGGAAGTCGTCCTGCTCGACACCGCCCCAGGGTGCCGTCTCGTAGACCGGCGACACCGTCAGCGGCTCGAGCACCTCCAGCCCCAGCCGCAGGAAGGCGAGCCGGTCACCGACGTTGGAGCCGAGCGAAAGCACCGAGAGCACCCCTGCCGAGGTGGCAGTTTCGCCGTGCGGGCTCATGGTCGCACCACGGTCACCGACACGTCCGCGAACGCGAGCGGGATCGGCGCCGACGGCTTGTGCACGGTCACCCGGGCCGAGATGACCCGCGCGTCGGCCAGGCAGACGGCGGCCAACCGGGCGGCGAGGGTCTCCAGCAGGTCCACCGGCTCGCCGGCGACGACCTCGGCCAGCGCCGTGGCGAGCGTCCCGTAGTTGACCGTCGCCGCCAGGTCGTCGGACGCCGCAGCCTCCCGGGTGTCGACGGTGAGGACCGCGTCGACGATGAACTCCTGGCCGTCCCGGCGCTCCTCGGGGAAGACCCCGTGGTGGCCGCGCACCCGCAGGCCGGTGAGCGCGATCAGGTCACTCATGCTCCAACCTTCCCAGCACCGGGGATCCGTGGTGCACCTGCAGCCTCCACCCGTCCGGCCGGCGGACGAACACGTTCGTTGCCACCACCGTCGCGTTGTCCCCCACGTCGGCGGAGGTGAGGACGTTTTCGGTGCAGGTGACCACCGCCGTGTCGCCGTGGACCGCGACCTGCACGTCGGTGAGGAAGAACTGGATGTAGTCGGTGTTGGCCATCACCGCGGACCAGGAGCGGAGTACGGCGGTCCGGCCCCGCAACATCGGCCAGCCGGGGTGCACGCACACCAGCGCGTCCGGGTCGGCCACGTCCCAGACCGCCTCCATGAGGTCGACGTCTCCGGACTCGAAGGCGCCGTAGAGCGCCGCGTTCGCCGCCTCCACCGCCGCGCTGGCGTCAGCCACGCAGACGCTCCACGACCCGCACCGCGTCGGCGCTGCCCCGCACGTCATGCACCCGCACACCCCAGCATCGGGCTTGCGCGGCCACCACCGTCAGGGCTGTCGTCGCGGCGTCGCGACCTTTGGGTTCCCGTCCGTCGAGCAGGGCACCGAGGAAGGCCTTGCGGGACGACCCGAGCAGCAACGGACCCAGCGCCTGCAGCCGCGGAAGGGCCTGCAGCAGCGCCCAGTTGTGCTCCGCCGTCTTGGCGAAACCGATCCCCGGGTCGACGACGACCTGCGCGATCCCAGCCGCCCGGCAGGCGTCGAGTCGGCCGGCCAGCTCGTCACAGACCTCGGCCACCACATCGCCGTACACCGCCCGGGTCTGCATGTCGACGCTCTGCCCGCGCCAGTGCATCACGACGTACGGCGTCCCGAGACCTGCGACGGCGTCGAGCATCTCGGGGTCCGCAAGCCCTCCGCTGACGTCGTTGACGAGGACCGCACCAGCCCGCACTGCGGCGGTCGCGACCGAGGCTCGCATCGTGTCGACCGAGCAGCGCACCCCCTGCTGGGCGAGGGCGGCGATGACGGGGACGACCCGCGCCGTCTCCTGCTCGGCAGAGACCCGCACGGCACCGGGTCGGGTCGACTCGCCACCGACATCGACCAGGTCGGCGCCGTCCGCGGAAAGCCTGAGCCCGTAGGCGATTGCGGTGTCGACGGTGTCGTGGTCCCCACCGTCACTGAAGCTGTCGGGGGTGACGTTCAGGACCCCCATGACGAGGGTCCTGCCCGCGGCGAGCAGGTTCAGCGGGCCGGGTCGGTGCCGGTCTGGCGGCGCGTGGTGCGCGGCCGCCCCGACTTCGGCTCCGTCGCCTCACGGTTGACGGCACCCGCCCGCGGCCGGGCCGGCGC
>JANOTZ010000056.1:0-12194 GCA_031416735.1 Frankiales bacterium | reverse complement strand
GGCGGCGTAGCTGTAGATGCCGCGGCCGGACTTGCGGCCGAGCAGGCCCGCCGTCACGTACTGCTTGAGCAGCGGCGCCGGCGCGTGCCGGTGGTCGCGGGACTGCTTGTACATCGTCTCGAGGATCTCGTAGGCCGAGTCGAGGCCGATCAGGTCGAGCAGCGCCAGCGGACCCATCGGGTGGCCGCAGCCGAACCGCATCGCGGCGTCGATGTCCTCGCGGCTGGCGTACTTCGACTCATACATCTTCACGGCGTTGTTGAGGTAGCCGAACAGCAGCGCGTTGGCGATGAAGCCCGCGCGGTCACCGGCGGTGGCGGCCTGCTTGCCGACCTGCGCGACGAGCTCCTCGACCGAGGCGACCACCGACGGGTCGGTGACGACGGTCTTGACGACCTCGACCAGCCCCATCACCGGGGCCGGGTTGAACCAGTGCAGGCCCACGACCTGCGACGGGCGGCCGGTGCCGGTCGCGAGCTCGGTGACCGAGAGCGCGGAGGTGTTGGTGGCGAGCACGGCCTCGGGCGCCAGCAGGGCGTCGAGCCGGGCGAACAGGTCCTTCTTCAGCTCCATCCGCTCCGGGATGGCCTCCACGACGAGCTCGCAGTCCTTGAGCGCCGTCAGGTCGGTCCCGAGGGAGATCCGGCCGAGCAACGCCGACTGCTCCTCCTCGGTGAGCTTGCCGCGGCTGACGGCCCGCCCGGTCGAGTGCGCCAGGTGTCCCTTGGCCCGCTGCACGGCGGTGTCGTCGATCTCGACACCCACGACCTCCACACCCGAGCGCGCGAGCACCTCCGCGATACCGGCACCCATGGTGCCGAGTCCGACGACTCCGATACGGCTGAAGGCCACAACCACTCCTTGAAAGGGGGAAACTGCGTGACCCCAACTGTCCCAGACCCCTACCCGCCGGTAACGAGGGCCTGCTCAGAACAGCGTCGGCCGCCCCGACTCCATGCCGCGCAGCGCGTCGTAGTCCAGCTGCACGCAGGTGATCCCGCGGTCCGCGGCCAGGACCTTGGCCTGCGGCTTGAACGACTGCGCAGCCAAGATCCCCTGTACGTCGCCAAGCACCGTGGAGACCCGCTGCAGGTAACGGGTGAGCTGCTCGACGCCATCGATCTCGGCGTGCCGCTTCACCTCCACCAGCACGTGGGCACCGAGGGCGTCGCGGCAGAGCAGGTCGACCGGCCCGATGTCGGTGTAGTACTCCCGCTGGACGAGGGTGAAGCCGGCACCCAGCACGTGACACTGGTCGGCCAGCAGCGCCTGCAGCTCCTTCTCCACCCCGTCCTTCACCAGGCCCGGGTCGAGCCCCAGCTCGTGCGAGACGTCCGAGAGGATCTCGTCGATGGCGATCACGAGCTCTTCGCCGGCCTTGTTCGTCACGGTCCACACGTTGTCGCCGTACACGATGGTGCACGGGGGTGACATCCACATCAGCGGCTTGTAGGCGCGGTCGTCGGCGTGGATCGACAGCGAGCCGTCGTTCTTGACCAGCAGCAGCCGGACCGCCTCGGGCAGATGGGCGGTGAGCCGGCCGACGTAGTCGACGCGGCAACGGGCAATGACGAGGCGCACACCGCACAGGCTAGGCCCGCGGCTCCCACGCCGAGGCCCGGGATCAGCGAGAATGGACAGGTGAGCACGCCGGAGCAACACCGACCGCCCGTCTACGCGTGCGCCGCAGGCGCTGTTCTGCACGCCCACTCGGCCGACACGCTCGAGCCGGCGGTGGTGCTCTACACCTTCCTGCCGGCCGGCAGCGGCGACCGGATCGACGCCGCCGAGGCCAAGGTCGACGTGCACGGTGACGGGCCCGGTTCGCAGACCCTGACGGTCCGGGTGCTCAGCGAAGGACAGTCACTGTCGTGGCAGCTGCCGATCGCGCCGTTCGTCGCCGCCCTGCCCGGCCAGCCGGGCGATGACGGCCGGATGGTGCTGCTGGCCGTCATGGACGCCGAGCCCGAGCAGGGGTTCTGGGCCCAGCCGGTCGACTGCGAGCGACTGTCGGCGGAGCTGCAGCTGCCCGTCACCGACCTGGTGGACGCCTTGCGCGGACGGCTGACGCCGTGGCTGGCGGACGATGTCGAGCTGCTCCTGCACGACGACGCGCACGAGCACGCCGCCGACCTCTCCCCTGCACAGACGCTGGCGAGCGCGGTGCTGGCGCACTACCGCGGCGACCTCGAGGCCGAGCAGGCCTCGACCCGGTTGGTGCGGGCCTTCGAGTTCGCCCCCAAGGACTTCCAGGCTGAGCTCGGTGCCCGGCTCTGCGTGGCGCTCGCCACCGCCTGCGTCATCGCCGGACCGCTCGGGGTGGCGACCGTGCTCGAGCAGACCGGGCCGTTCGAGCCCGAGGTGGCCCGACTGCTCACCGAGCTGCCGTCCCGGCTCCGCCCCGACGACCCGCTCGCCGACGACCCCGACACCAGCGCCGAGGTGATGCTGGGGGGCAGCGACACCGCGGAGTCGCTCAAGGCCGCCGTGACGGCCGTTGCCCGGCTCGCGCGCACCACCCTCGGCGAGGGCCTGGCCGACGAGCAGGTGCTGCGTCGCCTGGCGATGGTCAGCGATGCCGGCCAGGCCCGACTGGCGGCGCTGTGGGTCGACCTGGCGGTGGCCGCATCCGGTGCCGGCGACACCGACTCGGTGCTCGCCTCCGAGCTTGCCTCCCGGGTCGAGGAGGAGGGCGCCCCCGGCGGTGCCTGGCTCCGCACCACGGCGGCCGCGCTCGGGGCCTATGCCCTTGAGCTCACCGGCCGCTCCACCTCACGGGTGGCCGACCACTTGCGCGGGATCGACGCCTTCCTCGTCCAGCGGCCCCGTCCCGGCGACGGCGTCATCGCCGCGATGGCTACCGACGTGTTGCAGCACTGCCTGACCCTCGCCCGCTTCGTTCGCACCCGCGGCGGCATCAGCCCCGGCGACTGGCGCCAGGTGCCCGTCGAGTCGGCCGCCCAGGCGGTCGGCACGGCGCTCGCTCGCGGCCTGTCCGCCGAGCTGGCCGTCGACCTGCTCGACCAGCTGCTGGCGGAGGACGTCGAGGGTCCCGACGTCCTCGAGGCCTTCGTCTGCGCCACCGCCCAACTGCTCGTGGAGGTCGACCCGCACGAGCCCCCGGAGCTGCTCCAGTCGCGCGTCACCGACCTCGTCGAGTCGGTGCCCGGCGGTCCCCGCGGATCCCGTTGGTTGCTCGTCGGATGCCTGCGCGAGGCCCCCGACCACGACCAGGCGGCCACCGACCTCCGGCCCTACCTGCCGGCCGGCAGCAGCGACCCCCGCGACATCGACAAGGTGGCGACCAAGGCCGGTCGCCGGGGCGTCCTCACCGCCGGGCTGGTCTGCCTCGACGCGCTGGCCGCGGTGGTCGGCGAGGGCATGGGCATCCCCCGCGAGGAGCTGCTCGCGATGGTGCTCCCGGGCGCCCTGGTCGAGCACGACCTGCTGCGGTCCCCCTCCGCTTAGGGAAACCCGTCCCCCGACCGCACCTGTCCACGTCGAGCGCCCGCCGACCCGTCCTCGCCCGGCCGGTCGCGCCGACCCGTCCTCGCCCGGCCGATCGCGATGATCTACCTCTCGTTGCGGGCCCGTGAGCGTGGGGGACGACCACGGGCGGTAGATCATCCGGGAGGTCGCGATGATCTACCTCTCGTTGCGGGCCCGTGAGCGTGGCGGACGACCACGAGCGGTAGATCAACGGGGAAAGCGGTCGGGAAGCGCAGGGTCCCGGGCCTCCCGTGCGGTCAGGGTCCCGGGGGCTCTGGTGCGGTCAGGGTCCCCGGGGAAAACGGTCAGGTCAGGGTCCCCGGGGAAAGCGGTCAGGTCACGGTCCCGGGACATAGCGGTCCAGCACGGCCACGGCCTCCGTCGGGTCCGGCCGGCTCGGCGCATAGCACTCCCGCTCCACCACCCCGAGCGCCGCGGCCACCGCCGGGTCGAGCCGCGCGGACAGCTCGCGCAACGACTCCCCCGGCCGCCGGCTGCGCCCGCCGAGTCGCGCGTCCAGCCGGAGGAACGCCTGCAGGGCAGGCCCTCCGTTCAGCCCGGCCACCGATTTTCTGGTACGGCGAGCAGGTGGCCGTCGGGACAGCACCTGGCCGGCGACGGCGGTCAGGACCAGCAACCCGAGCGCGAGCGAGGTGCGACCTCCGGGTACCCGCGTGAGACCGGTGAGCCCAGCCGAGACCGCGGTGGCGAGCCGCTGGCGCAGGGACGAACCGGACGCGGACCCAGCGGCCAGCGGCACGCCGGCGGTGGGGTCGGAGCTGACCCAGCCGACGCCGGGAACCCACAGCTCGACCCAGGCATGCAGGTCCGCGACGCGGAACACCCGCCGCTCACCGACCGGCTTGCCGTAGGCGAGCCCGGTGACGAGCCGGGCCGGAATGCCCAAGGTCCTGAGCAGCACCGCTTCGGCACTGGCGAACTGCTCGCAGAACCCGGTGCGGTCGACGAACAGGAACCGGTCGACGGCGTCCTCACCCCGCCGAGGAACGGGTGAGTCCAGCCGATAGGTGGCGTTCTCGCGTAGCCACTGGGCGATCGCCTCGGCAGCGTCGTAGCGGCTGGTGGCACCGGCGGTGATCTGCCGCGCGAGGGCACCCACCCTGTCCGGCAGATCCGCCGGTACCTCCCGCCATCGGCGCTCGGTGATGTCGGCGCCCTGCCTGCCGCGCAGTCGTCCCGGGTCGGTCACCTCCACGTCGCTGGTGACGGTGTAGCCGCCGCGCAATCCAGGGAGCAGGACGTCGCCGAACTCGTTGACCAACGGGATCCGGACTGCTCCGGCCGACACGGTGGTGAGCCGGCCAGGCGACCAGACGGTGCCGTCGCTGGAGCCGAGGAGGGTCACCCGGTCCTCGCGCGTCGGCCCGACCACCGGTGCCACGTCGTACGGCGGCCCGCCGGAGAGCACCGTGCTCTGCGGCCTTGCCCAGCTGGCCCCGTCGTAGTGGTCGAAGGACGCGGACCGCCAGAGCACCGGCGCGTCGGCGGGCACCGAGGCCACGGTGTCGGTGCCCAGCCTCCCGCGGAGCCGAAGGTCCAGGACGTCGCCGCTGAAGATCCTGGCCCCCAGCGCCTCACGTGGCGGCGCTGGGGCGAGCCGGCTGCGTACGCCGGCCGCGACGGGCACCGGGACGAGCAGGAAGGCCACCAGACCGAGGACCACGGCCACCGCCGTCACAGGCACTACCGGCTGACTCCCGTGCAGGTGGCTCAGGGCCACGAGCACCGCCACCCAGCCGACCAGGAGGGGGAGGCCGACCAGCACGTCCGGGGCGTAGGAGGCACCGAGCACGAGCAGGCCCAGCGCCGTGACCAGCCCACTTCCGAGGTCCCGGCTCTGGCGCCACGACATCGCCTGTCCGACCTGGGCGGCGACCAGCAGCAGACCGAGAGATCCCTTGAGCAGCAAGGGATCCAACGGTCGTTGAAGGGTGGCGAGGATGACACCGGCCGAGACCAGGACGAGAGCCGATCCGACGTACCGAAGGATCTTTCCCCGACCATCGGAGGCTCGCAGGGAGAGCATGGCGGCGACGACGTAGAGCCCCATCGACGCGGGCAGCAGCAGCCAGGGCAGGGCGCCGACGAGAGCCGCCGACAGCTGTCCGGCGAGACCCGCGACCACCACCGCGCGGGCCGCCCTAGACATCGAGCACCTGGCCACCGAAGCGACCGGACCTAGACATTGAGCACCTGCACACCGGCTGCCGCGGCCGCCCGACGCACCGCTTGGCTGTGCTCGAAGCCGCCCGGGGGCGCGAGCAGCATCAGGGTTCCGCCCCGGCCGGCGGCGCGCAGCCCGGCCTGCAGGTCCTCCGAGGTCGGCGGTCCCGCGGCGTCGACGCCGGCGAAGAAATCGAGGATCCCCAGGTGGTCGAGCCGGGTCGGCGCAGGGTCGGCAAGCAGCACCGGCGGGCGCCCGTCGCGGAGGGCCGCGAGCGAGAGCGAGGCGGCCGTCGACACCGAACGCTCCCAGGCCGGACCGCGGCCGCCACCGACGGCGAGCACCACCAGCGACGGGCCGGTCTCGGTCTCCCGCTCCAGCACCACCGGCCGGCCGTGCCGCGCACTGGCCCGGGCACTGAGGTGACGCATCGCGTCCCCTTGCCGCCACGGCCGGAGGCCCAACACCTCGGTCCCGCTGCCGGCGACGGCGACGCTACGGTCCGCCGCGGTCGGCGAGCCCTCCGAGGGCAGGTCGCGGACCCGATTGACCGCCGGGTGCACGATCAACGGCTGCTGCCCGCCCGGGCAGGACCTGCTCCATCGCAGCAGGCCGTAGGGCGCGGTTGTCCCGAGCTGCGCCACTCCCGAGGGGTGCACCCCACGGGCGCGGGCCACCACCTGGAGACGTAGCCGTACCTCCTGTCCGGGGGACAGGGCCGGGATGCTGGCCGCCAAGGCCGACAAGGCCGGGGGCTGGGCCGGGGGCTGGGTCGGGGGCGCCCCGGGCGCCAAGGCGGGAAGACTGCCCGACAGCGGTCCGAGCCCGGGGTGCTCGAGGAGCCACTCGCAGGCCGGCGTCGCCGAGGGTCCCCCGTTGCGGACCCGCACCTCGAGCTCGATCTCGTCGCCGGCGACCGCCCGGGCGGGCAACACCGGCACGACCTGCAGGTGGTCCAGTCGGGGCCGGACGACGAGGGACGCGACGGGCAGCGCCAGGGCCGCGGCCGACAACAGGGCGAGCCAGGAGATGCCGGAGGCGCGGGTGACCAGGTGCAGGACGAGGGCCATGAACAGCGGGGCGAGCAGGGCCGGCCTGGGCCGGACGGTCATGTCCGCGGTACGCCGGGGGACATACCGGCGGGAGCCCCAGGCGCCGTGCCGACGAGCGACACCGGCACGGTGCCGACGAGCTCGGCGACCAGGCGCTGCCCGGCCCGAAGACCGGATCCGTCGCGCAGCACCAGGCGGTGGCCGAGCACCGCCGGCGCCAGGGCCTTCACGTCGTCCGGCAGCACGTGGTCGCGGCCACCGAGAAGTGCCCGCGCCTGGGCGCACCGCACCAACGTGAGCGCGGCGCGGGTGCTCGCACCGAGAGCGACCGAGGGGTGGTCGCGGGTCGCCTCGGCGACGCGGACCGCGTGGTCGAGGACGGCGTCGGCGACGTGGGTGCGACGCACCTCGGCGCGCACCTGGACGAGCTGCGCAGGCGTGGTGACCGCCGCGAGCTCCCCGACGGTGGCGTGGTCGAGCTGCTCGCGCACCACCCGGCGCTCGGTCGCCGGGTCGTTGGCCCCGAGAGAGAGCGTCACCGCGAACCGGTCGAGCTGACCCTCCGGCAACGGGTAGGTGCCGAACTGCTCCAGCGGGTTCTGCGTCGCTAGCACCACGAACGGGTCCGGCAGCGCGTGCCGGGTCCCGTCGACAGTCACCGCCGCCTCGTCCATCGCCTCCAGGAAGGCGGACTGGGTCCGGGGTGGGGTCCGGTTGAGCTCGTCGACGAGGACGACGTTGGCGAACAGCGGCCCGGGTACGAAGGAGAACGCCCGACGGTCGGGCTCCCACACCCCGCTGCCGGTGATGTCGGCGGGCAGCAGGTCAGCCGTGCCCTGCACGCGGCGGAAGCTGCCACCCAGGCTGCGGGCGACGGCCCGGGCCAGCGTGGTCTTGCCGCTGCCGGGCACGTCCTCGATCAGCACGTGCCCGCCGGCGAGGACCACCCCGACGACCAGCTCGACCGCGCCCCGACGGCCGTGCACGACCTGCTCCACGTTGGCGACCAGGCGGCTCGCCACGGTGGCCGCCTCCGCCCGGTTGGGCAGCGGCAGGACATCGGCGAGGTGCTGGCTGGTCACGCGGGCTCCGTGGGCTGAGGGCAGTCGTCCCTGAGGACATCGGCGCCCGAGCGCGCCACCTCAAGCCCCAACCGCCGACACACCTGTCACCCGGTGTCAGGTGAGGTCGTGGGCCGTCCGGATCACGTCGACGATGCGCCCCATCACGGTGGTCATGTCGAAGTCCTTGGGGGTGAACACCTCGGCCACCCCGAGCGCCTTGAGCCGCACCGCGTCGGAGTCGGGGATGATCCCGCCGACGATCACCGGCACGTCCTGAGCTCCGGCCTCCCGCAGCCCGGCGAGCACCGCCGGCACGGCCTCCATGTGCGACCCCGACAGGATCGACAGGCCGATCACGTGCACGTCCTCCTCGACCGCGGCGGCGACGATCTGCGCAGGGGTGAGTCGGATCCCTTGATAGACAACCTCAAAGCCCACATCACGACCGCGTACGGCGATCTGCTCCGCAACGTTGGAGTGGCCGTCGAGCCCTGGCTTGCCGACGAGGAAACGCAGCCGACTGCCCAGCTCCTCGCCGGTCTGCTTCACCCGCTGGCGCACGGCGGCGATGGCCTCGCCGCCCTCGCCACCGACACTGGCCCCGGCGACCCCGGTGGGGGCGCGGTATTCCCCGAAGACCTCGCGCAGCGCCCCGGCCCACTCCCCCGTCGTCACACCGGCACGGGCACAGGTGAGCGTCGCCTGCATGAGGTTGCCCTCACCCTTCGCGGCGTCCCGCAGCGCCACGACTGCCTCGTCCACGGCCGTGTTGTCGCGAGCCGCGCGCCACACCGCGAGAGCCTCGATCGCGTGACCTTCGACCTCGGGGTCGACGGTCATGATCGCCCCGTCGATGTCGGCGAGCAGCGGGTTGGGCTCGGTGGTGGTGAAGCGGTTGACGCCGACGACCACGTCCTCGCCCGCTTCGATCCGGCGCCGGCGCTCGGCGTGCGAACCGACCAGCGAGGTCTTCATGTATTCGACGGCCTCGACCGCACCGCCCATGGCCTGGACCTTGTCGACCTCCTTGGTGACCTCGGCACACAGCTGCGCGACCTTGGCCTCGACCACCACGGAGCCCTCGAAGAGGTCGTCGTACTCGAGCAGGTCGGTCTCGAAGGCCAGCACCTGCTGGAGGCGCAGCGACCACTGCTGATCCCACGGCCGGGGCAGGCCGAGCGCCTCGTTCCAGGCCGGCAGCTGCACGGCCCGGGCCCGGGCGTCCTTGCTCAACGTCACGCCGAGCATCTCCAGCACGATGCGCTGGACGTTGTTCTCCGGCTGCGCCTCGGTCAGGCCGAGGGAGTTGACCTGGACGCCGTAGCGGAACCGGCGCTGCTTGGCGTCCGTGACGCCGTACCGGTCCTGGAGAAGCTGGTCCCAGAGCCGCGTGAAGGCGCGCATCTTGCACATCTCCTCCACGAACCGCACGCCCGCGTTGACGAAGAACGAGATGCGGGCGCAGACCTCACCGAACCGTTCCTCCGGCACCTGCCCGGAGGCCTTGACGGCGTCGAGCACCGCGATGGCGGTGCACAGGGCGTACGAGATCTCCTGGACGGGGGTGGCACCGGCCTCCTGCAGGTGGTAGCTGCAGATGTTGATCGGGTTCCACTTGGGGATGCTCGTCACCGTGTAGGCGACCATGTCGGTGATCAGGCGCAGCGACGGGCCGGGCGGGAAGACGAAGGTCCCGCGGCTCAGGTATTCCTTGATGATGTCGTTCTGCGTGGTGCCGGACAGGTCGCCGGGCGTCGCACCCTGTTCTTCGGCCACCACCTCGTAGAGCGCGAGCAGCCACATCGCGGTGGCGTTGATGGTCATCGAGGTGTTCATTTCGGCGAGCGGGATGCCGTCGAACAGCGCCCGCATGTCGCCCACGTGACTCACCGGCACGCCGACCTTGCCGACCTCGCCCTTCGCCAGCTCGGAGTCGGGGTCATACCCCGTCTGGGTCGGGAGGTCGAAGGCGACACTGAGCCCGGTCTGCCCCTTGGACAGGTTGTTCCGGTAGAGCTCGTTGCTCTTGGCGGGGGTGCTGTGACCTGCGTAGGTCCGCATCACCCAGGGCTTGTCGCGCTCGCTCATGAGGAACCTTCCGGTCGCGTCGCCCTGATCGTGACAGCAGCGTAACGACGGGTGTACCCCCGGGTGAGTGGGGTCGAGCGTGATCTTTGTTACGCGGCCGTGCGTCAGGCGCAGCGCTCGGTGCCGCGGATCGCCAGGATCTTGTCCAGCCGGGTCACCCGCAGCATCCGCGCGACGCCGGCCTGGACGTCCTCGAGCACCAGGGTGCGTCCGGCCCGCTGAGCGCGACGGTGGGCGGCGACGAGCACCCCGAGCCCGGTGGCGTCGACGGCTTCGAGGTTCGTCATACAGAGCACCAGCTCACCCTGGCCCTGGTGCATCGCCTCGATGAGCGCGTTGCGCACATCCGCTGCGACATGGACGTCCAAGCGCCCACTCAGGGTGACGAGCTCACCGTCGAACTTCACGCGAAACCTCCAGCGGAGCGGCCGCTCACGAAGGGAAGACGCGAGCCGAGCACCGTGCGTTCGCTCAAGAATGCTCACAATTCGGCGTCGCCGTCAGTAACCACATCGCCAGAAAGCGCATCTGTCGGGTTGATGACACCGGACGTATTCAGGGGATACTGCTCGGGTGCCGGTTGCTGACAGCCCCCTCATCGTCATCGTCGGCGCGCTCGGTCTGATCGTGCTGATCTGCCGCTGGGTGTTCTCCCGCGGGCAGCGCCCGGAGCGGAGCGCGGCGCCCCTGGGGACACGCGACTACGGCCTGCTGGTGCCGCTCACAGTGACGCGGACCCGCGAGGACGCCGAGATGCTGCGGGACGTGCTGCTCACCGAGGGCATCCGGGCCGGCATCTCCGACGACCTCGAGGTGCGGGTGTTCCGCGAGGACCTCGCCCGCGCCCGCCGACTCGTCGGCGCCTCCTAGAAGAGCGGGTCGGGCCCGGTCTCACGGCGGACGTCGGCGCCGAGGGCCACCAGGGAGTCGACGAAACCTTCATACCCGCGGTCGATGTGGTGCACCTCGTGCACCTCGGTCACCCCGTCGGCCACGAGCCCGGCCAGCACCAGGGCGGCGCCGGCCCGGATGTCATGGGCGGTCACGGGCGCACCCGACAGCTGCTCCCGGCCCCGGACCACCGCGTGGTGCCCGTCGGTGCGGACGTCCGCACCCAGCCGGACCAGCTCGTTGACGAACATCCACCGGGCCTCGAAGACGTTCTCGGTGAGCATCGAGGTGCCCTCGGCGACCGCGTTCAGCGTCAGCATCAGCGGCTGCAGGTCGGTGGGGAACCCCGGGTAGGGCAGCGTCACGACGTCCACCGCCCTGGGTCGCCCCTCCATCCGGACCCCGAAGCCGTCGGCGCCCGGAGTCACCACGGCACCGGCGGTCACCAGCTTGTCGAGGGCGTTCTCGAGGTGGTCGACCCGACCGCCCCGGACGAAGACGTCGCCCCGAGTGAGGCAGGCCGCGACCGCCCAGGTGCCGGCGACGATCCGGTCCGGCAGGGTCGCGTGCGTGGTGGGTCGCAGGGAGTCGACCCCCTCGACCTCCAGGGTGGAGGTCCCGATGCCGCCGATCCGGGCGCCCATCGAGACGAGGAACTCGCAGAGGTCGACGAGGTCGGGCTCGCGGGCCGCGTTGTCGATGATGGTCGAGCCCTTGGCCAGGACGGCGGCCAGCAGCAGGGTCTCGGTGGCCCCGACGCTGGGGAAGTCGAGCCAGATCGGGGCCCCGGTCAGCAGCGGGGCACTGGCCACCAGGTAGCCGTGCTCGACGGCCGCGGTGGCCCCCATCTTGGTGAGCCCGGCGATGTGCATGTCCAAGCCCCGCGACCCGATCGCGTCGCCGCCGGGCAGGGCCACCTTCACCTCGCCACAGCGCGCCAACAGCGGCCCGAGCACGGTGATGGACGCCCGCATCCGTCGTACCAGGTCGTAGTCGGCCTCGTGACCCGGGACGGCGGGGACGGTGATCGCCACGGAGCCGTCGGTGCGCTCGACGGTGCAGCCGAGGCGGCGCAGCAACTCACTCATGATCGTGACGTCGAGGATGTCGGGGACGGCGGTCAGCGTGGTCGTGCCCTCGGCGAGCAACGCGGCCGCCATCAGCTTGAGCACGCTGTTCTTCGCGCCGGTGACCTGCACCTCGCCGGCCAGCCGCGCTCCCCCGACGACCACGAAGCGTTCCACGCCACAGGACTCTAGGTCGCTAGGTTGTCGATCATGCGCCGCGCCCTCCTCGCCCTGTTGCTCCTGACAGCCTGTACGTCGAATGGCGGCCCCTCCGCGCGGAGCGCCGACCCGTCCCAGGCCAGCTCCGCCTCCCCGTCGGCGGCCCTGCCCGTGGTGCAGCAGGCCGACGCGATCTATC
>JANOTZ010000055.1:0-8606 GCA_031416735.1 Frankiales bacterium | reverse complement strand
CGCCCCCTTGGTCCCGGCCCGAGCGCCACCTCCACGCCCTGCCCGGCGGCAGTTCCGCAAGGGCCGGTGCCCACCTCGCTGCCCACCCCGAGTCCCACGCCGGCCAGCTCCGCCGTACCCGGTCCGTCGGGCAGCCCCACTCCCACCGTCACCCCTTCACCGTGACCTTCCAGCGCTTCCTGCTCGGCGCCGTCACGATCGTCACGGCGCTGCTCCTGCAGACGACCGTCCTCGGTCGGCTGCCGCTGCCCGGTGCCGCTCCTGACCTGGTGCTGGTGCTGGTCATCGCGTTCGCCCTGGCCGAAGGCCCGATGTCGGGGATGGTGACGGGGTTCGCCGCGGGGCTGCTCGCGGACGGGCTGTCCGACCACGAGCTGGGGCGGCTCGCGCTGGCCTACGCGGTGGCCGGCTTCGTCACCGGCAACCTGCAGGACCACACCGAGCGCTCGACGCTGCAGCCGTTCGGGGCGGTGCTGCTGGGCGCCCTGACCTGGCTGGGCGTCTACTCCCTGGAAGGCATTTTGCTCGGGGATCCGCGGGTCACCCTGGAGCCCTTGCTGCGGGCTGCGTTCAGCACGGTCCCCTACGATGTCGTCCTGACGCCGTTCGTCGTCCCCCTCGTCGCCGGCCTCGTGCGCCGCCTCGATCTCGACCCCCTCCGACGGCTGTGAGGACTCCTCCGTGAGCGACCGGTCCAGGCTCCGCCTCGTGGTGCTGCGCGTCGTGGTGGTGTCGATCCTCATGACCCTGCTCGGCCGGCTCGCCTACCTGCAGATCGCCGAGGGCGACAAGTACCGCGCCGCCGCGGCCACCAACCGGATCCGGGCTGTCATCACCCCGGCGGCCCGCGGCCAGGTGCTCGACGACCGTGGCAAACCCCTTGTCAGCAACCGGACTGCCCTCGTCGTGTCGGTGACCCGCTCGCTCGTCCGCAGCCAGCCGGAGCGCGGCAAGGAGGTCCTCGCCCGACTCTCGAAGATTGTCGGGATCCCGGCCGCGCAGATCTCGCTGCTCATCACGCCGTGCGGGGAGAAGCAGAAGAACGGCGCCCGCGCCAAGGCCCCCAACTGCTGGAACGGCTCGCCGCTGCAGGCCGTCCCCATCAAGTCCTACTCCGCCATCAACCCGGTCGAGGTACGCCGGGTGCTGGCCATCGAGGAGCACGCCGAGGACTTCCCCGGCGTCGACGCGCGCTACGCCGCCGTCCGCGAATACCCCCAGGGGTCGTTGGCGGCGCACGCGCTCGGCTACCTCGGGCCGCTGTCGGAGGAGGACCTGAAGAAGGAGAAGTACAAAGGCCGTCCCTCCGGTGCGCTGGTCGGTCGGGCCGGGGTCGAGAGCGTGTACGACGATCGCCTCCGTGGCGTCGATGGTGTGCAGCGACTCCTGGTGGACAAGGACGCCACGGTCACCGGGACGCTCGGCACGGTCGAGGCGCGGGCCGGTGACAACCTGGTGCTCTCCCTCGACGGCGACATCCAGCGGGTGGCCGAGCGGGCCCTCGCCGAGGGCATCGCCGCCGCCCGGCAGCGGCCGGACCTCAAGCGCTCGGGCAACTTCCCGGCGCCCAAGGGAGCGGCGATCGTGGTCGACGTCCGGGACGGCCGGATCGTCGCGATGGCCAGCAACCCGACGTACGACCCGACCGTGTTCGTCGGTGGGATCTCGACCCGCGAATACCGCGCGCTGAGCAACGACACCGGCCAGCCGCTCATCTCCAACGCGACCCAGGGCCTGTACGCACCGGGCTCGACGTTCAAGGTGGTCTCCACCGCGGCGGCGGTCGCGGCGGGCAACTCGCTGTCCGGCTACTACCAGTGCCCCTCGGCGTTCAAGGTCGGCAACCGGTTGTTCCGCAACTTCGAGGGCGAGCAGTTCGGCACCATCAACCTGACGACGACGCTGGTGAAGTCGTGCGACACGGTCTTCTACAAGTTCGCCTACGACCAGTGGAAGCGCGACGGGGGCACCAAGACCCGCACCGGCGCCGCCGAGGTCTTCCCCAACATGGCCCGGTCCTGGGGCTTCGGGACCGACACGGGCATCGACCTCCCCGACGAGCGCAAGGGCCTGATCACCGACCGCGGTTACAAGCAGCGGTTCTGGGACCAGACCAAGGCCGTCAAGTGCAAGCGCGCCCGGGAGGGTTACCCGGAGGAGGCCAAGACCGACCCGGCGCGGGCGGCCTACCTGCACCAGCTGGCCAAGGAGTTCTGCTCCGACGGCTACCGCTACAACGCCGGTGACGCGGCCCTGTTCGCGATCGGCCAGGGTGACGTGCTGGTCTCGCCCCTGCAGCTCACGATGGCCTACGCCGCGCTCGCCAACGGCGGAACACTGTGGGAACCCCGGCTGGCCAAGGGATTCCTGTCCGCCGACGGCAAGACCTACACTGCACTTCCCTCGGCCAAAAAGGGCACCCTCAGCAGCTCGCGGGCGGTTTTGGACTTCATGCGGGTCGCGCTCACCGGCGTCCCGATGGAAGGCGGTACGGCGCAGACCGCGTTCCGCGGCTGGCCGCACGGGCAGGTGCAGCTCGCCGGTAAGACCGGCACCGCTGACGCCTTCGGCAAGGCACCGACGTCGTGGTTCGCGTCCTTCGCGCCCGCCGGTGCGCCGAAGTACGCCATCGTGGTGATGGTGCCGGAGGCCGGCACCGGTGGCACGACCGCAGCGCCGATCTCCCGCAAGATCTGGGACGCGATGTATGGCTTCGGCGGCAAGCCGCCGCTGCTCGGCCCTGGCGGAGTGCTGCCGGCGACGCTCCCGGTGGTGCGGCCCGACGGCAGCATCGCCCCGCCCGGTACCCGGGTCCCGCGGGCGCCGGTGGAGGTCCCGCCATCGCCGGAACCCAGCGCTTCCGCCTCGCCCGCCACGGGCAACAAGGCGCTCGGAGGGGTGCCCGGGCTGCCCTGGTCCGCACCAGCCCGCCGTACCTCCTGGGGTGAGAAGTGACGGAGTGGAGCACGCCGCGCGTGTCGCCGGTGCGGCTCCGGCCTCGCGAGATCTCGCTGCGGGAGCGGGCCCTGGACCGCACCTCGCCGCTCCGCCAACTCGACTGGGTGCTGCTGCTCGCCGTGACCTCGCTGGTGTCGGTCGGCGGCCTGCACGTCTGGTCCGCGACCCGGGAGCGCGAGATCATGCTCGGGCTCGACCCGCAGGCGTTCCTGAAGAAGCACATCATCAACGCGGTCATCGGCATGGTGCTGGGCACCGCGGCCGCGCTCGTCGACTACCGCGCGCTGCGGGCCTATGCGCCGTTCGTCTACGGGGCGTCGTGCCTCGGGCTGCTCGCCGTGCTGTCCCCGCTCGGGTCGGTGATCAACGGTGCCCGTTCGTGGATCGTGCTGCCCGCCGGGTTCCAGATCCAGCCGTCGGAGTTCGCCAAGCTCGCCATCGTGGTCGGGATGGCGATGCTGCTCGGGGAGAAACGCGACGGCGAGGACAGCCCGCGCGACAGCGATGTGCTGCAGGTCCTCGGGCTGTGCGCGATCCCGATGGCGCTGATCATGTTGCAACCCGACTTCGGGACCACGATGGTGTTCATCTTCGTGATCCTTGGCGTGCTGGCGGTCGCCGGGGCGCCCGCGCGCTGGGTCGCCGGGCTGCTCCTCGCCGGCATCGTCGTCGGTGGTCTGGTCGCGCCTGCGGTGCTCAAGGACTACCAGCTCAACCGGTTCCGGGTGGTCGCCAACCCGCACGTCGACCCGCGCGGCGTCGGCTACAACGTCAACCAGGCCCGCATCGCCATCGGTTCCGGCGGGATGTTCGGCAAGGGATTGTTCGAGGGGACGCAGACCCAGGGACGTTTCATCCCTGAGCAGCAGACCGACTTCGTCTTCACCGTCGCCGGTGAGGAGCTCGGCCTGGTCGGGGCCGGCGGGATCATCTTGGCCCTCGGCCTGGTGCTGTGGCGCGGCCTGGGGATCGCCACCCGTGCCACCGACCCGTTCGGGCGGCTGGTGGCCGCAGGCGTGGTGTCGTGGTTCACGTTCCAGAGCTTCGAGAACATCGGCATGACCCTCGGGATCATGCCCGTGACGGGGCTGCCGCTGCCCTTCGTCAGCTACGGCGGGTCGGCGATGTTTGCCAACCTGATGGCCGTCGGACTGCTCCAGAACGTCCACCTCCGCTCCCGCGAGCTCTAGCCGTCCTGGCCCGCCTGCCGCCGTACAGGGTGCGCCGGGCGCGGGCGGCCGTAGCCTGGGTGCATGCCTGTCGAGAGCCTGTTCCCCCGTCTCGAGAAGCTGCTGCCCCAGATCAGCAAGCCGATCCAGTACGTCGGCGGTGAGCTGAACTCCCAGGTCAAGGACTGGGATGCAGCAGACGTTCGCTGGTGCCTGATGTACCCCGACGCCTACGAGGTCGGACTCCCCAACCAGGGCGTCATGATCTTGTACGAGGTGCTCAACGAGCAGCCGGGCGTGCTCTGCGAGCGGGCCTACAGCGTGTGGCCGGACCTCGCGAAGCTGATGCGTGAGGACGGTGTGCCGGCGTTCAGCATCGACGGGCACCGGCCGGTGAAGGCGTTCGACGTGCTGGGCATCAGCTTCAGCACCGAGCTCGGCTACACCAACATGCTCGAGGCGCTCGACCTCGCCCAGATCCCCTTGTACGCCAAGGATCGCGACGAGACGCACCCGATCGTGCTCGCCGGTGGGCACGCGGCGTTCAACCCGGAGCCGATCGCGTCGTTCATCGACGCGGCGGTGCTCGGTGACGGCGAGCAGGCCGTGCTGGAGATGACCGAGATCCTCAGGCGGGCCAAGCGGGACGGGCTGTCGCGCGAGGAAACCCTGCTCGAGCTGGCCAAGACCGGCGGCGTCTACGTGCCGCGGTTCTACGACGTGACCTACCTCGACGACGGCCGGATCCAGCGGGTCGCCCCCAACCACCCCGACGTGCCGTGGCGGGTGTCCAAGCGCACCGTCATGGACCTCGACGAGTGGCCCTACCCGAAGCAGCCGCTCGTGCCGCTCGCGGAGACGGTGCACGAGCGGATGAGCGTCGAGATCTTCCGCGGCTGCACCCGCGGCTGCCGCTTCTGCCAGGCCGGCATGATCACCCGCCCGGTGCGCGAGCGCAGCATCACGGGCATCGGCGAGATGGTCGAGGCGGGGCTGAAGGCCACAGGCTACGAAGAGGTCGGGCTGCTCAGCCTGTCCAGCGCCGACCACTCCGAGATCGCCGACATCGCCAAGGGCCTCGCCGACCGCTACGAAGGCACCCAGACCTCGCTGTCGCTGCCGAGCACCCGGGTCGACGCGTTCAACATCGACCTGGCCCAGGAGCTCTCCCGCAACGGCCGGCGCTCAGGTCTGACCTTCGCCCCCGAAGGCGGCAGCGAACGGCTCCGCAAGGTCATCAACAAGATGGTGACCAAGGAGGACCTGGTCGGCACCGTCACCGCCGCTTATGGCGCCGGCTGGCGGCAGGTGAAGCTCTATTTCATGTGCGGGCTCCCGACCGAGACCGACGACGACGTGCTCGAGATCGCCGAGATGGCAAGGGAAGTGATCCGCGCCGGTCGTCAGGCCACGGGCACCCGCGACGTCAAGTGCACCGTGTCCATCGGTGGTTTCGTCCCCAAGCCGCACACCCCGTTCCAGTGGGTGGGCCAGGCCGATCCCGCGACGATCGACCGTCGCCTGCACCTGCTCAAGGACGCCATCCGCAGCGACAAGAGCACCGCCAAGGCGATCGGGTTCCGCTACCACGACGGCAAGCCCGGCCAGATCGAAGGACTCCTGAGTCGCGGCGACCGCCGGGTCGGCGCGGTCCTCGAGGAGGTCTGGCGCCAGGGCGGCATCTTCGACGGCTGGAGCGAGCACTTCTCCTACGACCGCTGGATGACCGCCGCCGCCACCGTCGGCATCGACGTCGCCTGGTACACCACCCGCGACCGCGACGAGCTCGAGGTCCTGCCCTGGGACCACCTCGACTCGGGCCTGGACAAGGAATGGCTCTGGAGTGACTGGCAGGAGGCACTGTCGGAGCAGGACCTCGACGACTGCCGCTGGATCCCGTGCTTCGACTGCGGCGTCTGCCCGCAGATGGGCACCGAGATCCAGGTCGGCCCCACCGGCATCAAGCTGCTGCCCCTGTCCGTCGTGACCCCCGTTGTCTAAGCAGCCCCCCGGCGCACCCCCGCCGCCGCCGGTCCAGCGGATCCGGCTCCGCTACACCAAGCGCGGTCGGCTGCGTTTCACCAGCCACCGCGACATCGCCCGCGTCTTCGAGCGCGCCCTGCGCCGCGCGCAGGTGCCGATGGCGTTCAGCGCCGGCTTCAGCCCCCACCCGAAGGTCAGTTGGGTCGGGGCGGCTGCGACGGGGGTCTCCAGCGAGGCGGAGTACGTCGAGATCGCGCTCGCCGAGCGCTGCGATCCTGAGGCGGTACGGCGAGCCCTGGACGCCAGCCTGCCGGACGGCATCGACCTGGTGGACGCCGTCGAGGCCGAACCGGGCACCAGCCTGCCGGACCGGGTCCAGGCCAGCAGCTGGCGGATCGAGCTGGCCCAGGTGGCCTTCGCCGACCTCGAGAACGCCGTCCGGCTGTTCCTCGCCGAGGAGGCGATCGAGGTCGAGCGGATGACCAAGAACGGGCGTCGGGTCTTCGACACCCGGAGCGCCGTGGTGTCGATGACGGCAACAGTCGGTGACGACTGTGCGATACTCAGCATGGTCGTGCAGCACGTGACGCCTGCCGTACGACCCGACGACGTCCTTACCGGACTCCGTTCGGTGAGCGACCTCGCGACACCGGTGCCGCCCGCGGCTACCCGACTCGCGCAGGGTCCGCTCACCGCGGAAGGTGAGGTCGCCGACCCGCTCGCACCCGATCGTGTCGCCGCCGGACTCACCGGCGCGCTCGCCGGGGCAACGCGACAGGTCGACGAAGCCGTCGGCGTCCAGCCACTGGCCTCATCCGAGGGCAAGGACTGAGCGCACCTACAGACTTTGCACCCGCGACGACCGCCTTGGTCGGCGAGGGAAACGACCACTGGTCGCCGCGGCAGCGTCACGCAGCGGCCGGACCGGAGCTCCGTGCTCGACAACGAGTCGAACGACACCACCCCCGCCAGCACCCCCACGGTTGACGAGACCCCCAAGAAGGCCCCCCGTAGGCGCGCCACCAAGGCTGCGTCCGCCCCGGTCGCGACCGAGGGCACGCCGGCGCAGACCGCTGTGACCTCCGCCACCTCGGACGCTGCCTCGGAGGCCGCCACCTCCGACGCCGGGCAGCCGGCCGCGGACGGCACCGACGCGCCGAAGAAGGCGCCCGCCAAGCGCGCGCCGGCCAAGAAGGCCGCCCCCCGCAAGAAGGCCGCCCCCAAGGGCGCCGCCACCGCTGACGCTGCCGACACCGGCACCGGCACCGGCACCGGCACCGGCACCGGCACCGACACCGACTCGGGCACTGGCACTGGCACCAGCCCGGCCGGCGAGGCCCCGTCCGGCGAGGTTCAGGCCCGCGAGGCCCAGTCCGCCGCGGGCGACTCCGGCCGACCGGCGCGGACCCGCAACCGGGTCCCCGCCGTTCCCACCCTGACCGAGCCGGCCCCGAGCGCTGCCGACGCCGCCGCCCCGGCCGACGCCGACGTCGACGCACCGCGCCGCCGTACCCGCTCTCCTGCGGTGATCGTCACGTTCCAGGCCCCGGAGCCGGCCCCCGCGCAGGCCGAGGGCACCCCCCGGCCGCGCCGCCGGGCAGGCACTGCGGGCGTGGTCAGCCCCACCGAGCTGTTGGCTGCGACCGAAGCGGCTACCGACGCTGCGGCTGAGGAGGGCGACGAGGAGTCCGAGGACGCCGAGAGCACTGCTGCCCGCCGGCGTCGTCGTGGCCGTCGTGGTCGTGGCGGCCGACCGGCCCAGGGCGAGGACACCACGTCCGAGGACGAGGAGAGCACCGCGAGCGCTGAGGGCGCCGACGGTGCCGAGGGCGCTGAAGGCGACGACGAGGGCGACGAGAACGAGGACGAGGAGGGCGGCTCCGCGTCGGCCACCCGTCGGCGCCGTCGTCGGCGCCGCAGTGGCGGCGGCGGGGGAGGCCTGGCCGACGGCGAGGACGACGTCCCGACCGTCACGCACGTCCGTGAGCCTGGTTCCCGCGAGTCCGGCAACCGCGAGCCGCGCCAGCGCGCCCCCCGTAACCGTGACGGTGGCAACGCCGCCGACGAGGACGGCGTGCGTGGCATCAGCGGCTCGACCCGGATGGCTGCCAAGCGCGTGCGCCGCCAGGAGGGTCGCGACACCGGTCGCAAGCGCCCCCCGATCCTGAGCGAGGCCGAGTTCCTGGCCCGCCGCGAGGCCGTCGACCGTCAGATGGTCGTCCGGCAGAAGGGTGACCGCACCCAGATCGCGGTGCTCGAGGACGGCATCCTCGTCGAGCACTACGTCACCAAGGCCAGCGCCACCTCCTACGCCGGCAACGTCTACCTCGGCCGCGTCCAGAACGTGCTCCCCTCCATGGAGGCGGCGTTCGTCGACATCGGCAAGGGCCGCAACGCGGTGCTCTATGCCGGTGAGGTCAACTGGGACGGCGTCGGCGGCGGTTCCCGCAAGATCGAGCAGGCGCTGAAGTCGGGCCAGGAAGTCCTGGTCCAGGT
>JANOTZ010000054.1:0-7823 GCA_031416735.1 Frankiales bacterium | reverse complement strand
CTCAGATGGCCATCCACCGCCTCAACCACGCCGTGCTCTACGTCCGCGACGTCGAGGCCAGCGTCGCCTTCTACGGCGGGGTGCTCGGCTTCCGCACCAAGCTCGCGATGCCCGGCGCCGCTTTCCTGCAGGCCCCCGGCTCGACCAACGACCACGACCTCGGGCTGTTCCAGCGCGAGGGCTCCCTCGGCACGATCGGGCTCTACCACCTGGCCTGGGAGGTCGAGAGCCTCAACGACCTCGAGGACCATCTGCACCTGCTGTCCGACGCCGGGGCGCTGGTCGGGATGAGCGACCACGGCACCACGAAATCGCTCTATGCCAAGGACCCTGACGGCATCGAGTTCGAGGTCGTCTGGCTCATCCCGGCGCACCTGATCACCGGTGACGAGGGCGGCGACGATCCGCGC
The DNA here is from genome assembly GCA_031416735.1 of Frankiales bacterium. Lineage (GTDB taxonomy): Bacteria > Actinomycetota > Actinomycetes > Mycobacteriales > SCTD01 > RYN-111. The sequence goes on along the minus strand of JANOTZ010000054.1, from coordinate 7,413 downwards.
CCCAAGCCGCTGGACCTGGCCAAGGAGAAGGCCCGGTACGGCGGTGACACCCGTGGCGGGATGGGCATCAGCATTCCCTTGGGTGTAAGTCTTTAGGGCATGTCCTGGGACCTGCTCGTCGACCGCGCCGACCTCTCCGCCACCGAACTGGTCGAGGTGCCGACGCCGGAACCCGCCCCGGGGCAGGTGCTCCTCAAGGTCGACCGGGTCGGCATGACGGCCAACAACGTCACCTACGCCGTCTTCGGTGACGCCATGAAGTACTGGGATTTCTTCCCCGCGGAGGCGCCCTGGGGTCGCGTGCCGCTCTGGGGTTTCTGCACCGTCGAGGCGTCGCGCGCTGACGGCGTCGTCGAGGGCACCCGGCTCTACGGCTACCTCCCGACCAGCAGTCACCTGCTGGTCCAGCCGGCGAAGGTCGACGCCCGCGGCTTCCGCGATGCGAGTGAGCACCGCAGCCACCTGCCGTCGCCCTACAACGGGTTGACCACGACCACCGCCGACGCTGCCTACGAGGCCGACCGCGAGGACCTGCAGGTGCTCTACCGGCCGCTGTTCATGACCAGCTTCATGCTCGCCGACTTCCTGCTCGACAACGGCTTGTTCGGCGCCAGGACGGCGGTCCTGTCCAGTGCCTCCAGCAAGACGTCGTACGGCGCAGCGTTTCTGCTCCAGGGGAAGGCCCGCACCGTCGGGCTCACGAGCCAGGGCAACGTCGCGTTCACCGAGTCCCTCGGCTGCTACGACCAGGTCCTCACCTACGATCAGGTGGCGGAGCTCGGGACCGGAGAGACGGTCTTTCTCGACGTCGCCGGAAACACCGCGGTGCGGCGGGCGGTGCACGAGCGATTGGGTGCGGACCTCGTGCACAGCGCCGTCATCGGCGCGGCGCACCACACCGCCGCACCCGACGACGGCGGCCGGCTGCCGGGGGCCAGGCCGACGTTCTTCTTCGCGCCCGACCAGATGCGCAAGCGCTATGCCGAGTGGGGACCGGACGGGGTCGAGCGCGAGCACGCGCAGGCCTGGCACCGGTTCGCGCCGGTCGTGGAGGGCTGGGTCGACGTCGTCGTCGGCACCGGCCCGGAGGCGTTACGGGCTGCCTGGCTCGAGACCCTGGCGGGCGCCACGCTCCCGCGCACCGGGCACGTCGTGCAGCTCTAGTCAGAAGACCTCGCGGAGGCGTCCGGTGCGGACGTCGTAGAGGAACCCGCCGACCTCAAGGGCCTTCGGCAGGTACGGCCAGCTCCGGACCTTCTGGACGTCCTCGCACAGCGACAGCAGCTGGTCGTCCATCAGGCGGAAGTCGAGACTGCGCGTGTCGACGCCGACGGCGTCGAAGATGCCACTGTGGACCTCGTCCGCGGTCGCCGACGCCATCTTGCACTCGGTGTGCTCGACGACCAGGACCCGCTCGACGCCCAGCAGATGTGTCGCCAGGACGAGGGTGCGCAGCACGTCCTCCGTGACGCGACCACCGGCGTTGCGCATGATCTTCGCGTCGCCCTTGGCCAGTCCGAGCATCTTCAGCGGGTCGATGCGGGAGTCCATACAGGTCACCACCGCCAGGCCCTTGCCGGCCTGGCCGGGCAGGCCCTCGTCGACGAAGGTGGCCGCGTAGTCCGCGTTGGCTGTCAGCAGGTCATCGAATGTTCCCATGGCTACATCCTGACGGGCAGGTGCAGGACGCCGCCCGAGGGGGTCGCGACCGCGCGCACCGGCACGTCGTGCGGCTCGGCCGGCAGCTCCTCGACGAGCTCGCCGTCGTGCAGCAGCGCCACCGTCAGCCCGGTCGCCCGGGTCAGCGCGCGGTCGTAGGAGCCGCCGCCCTTCCCGAGCCGCCGGCCCTGCCGATCGACGAGCAGGGCAGGCACCAGCACCAGGTCGCAGGTCGCCACCGCGGCCACCCCCAGCCGCTCGCCCACCGGCTCCTGCAGGCCCCGGCGCCCCGACGCCAGCTGCCCGTCGTACACGGCCCAGTCGAGGTCGTCGTCGGCGAGCAGCACGGGGAGCAGCCAGCCCGGCTGGGCAGGGATCCCCGGCTCACTACCGAAGGCGAGGTACGACGCGACGCGGGCCGCACCGGCAAGAACGTCGGCCAGCACGTCCGAGAGGTCCACCGGGCGCAGAGACACGCGTCGGCGTTGCGCCATGTGGCGCAGTGCCTGCTTGCTCTCCATCGTGGGAGGATGGCAGGTCCCGATCTGGGACTGCGACCGTGGATCGGGAGAAGGAGGCGGGACGTGACGCTGCGCTTGCGGCTGACCATCGCCTTCGTCCTGGTCGTTCTCGTCCCGCTGCTCGTGGGCATCGTGCTGGTCGGGCGCGCGCTGCCCCAGGCTGTGCAGGCCAGGCAGAAGGCGGGCGTGGTCTCCTCCACCGCCCTGGTCGGCCAGGTCATCCGCGACTTCTGCGACCGCGCCAAGGCCACCGCTGAGGCGGCGGGTCGGGCCAGCACCGCGACCGGCCCGGTGGGCGCCCGGAGCGCGGCCCGGTCCCTCATCGACCGCGACCTCGCCGACGGCATCCGGGTCTACGGACCGACGGGCCGGGTGGTCGTCGCCATCGGCACTGTGCCGCCGCAGCCCGCCGACTGCGGGCTGGCATCGACCGGCTCGGCCGGTCCCTACCTCAACGCCGTCGTGGAGCTCACCACCGCGCAGGGCAAGTCGGCGGGCACCGCCGTGGCCAGTTTCACGCTCGGCCCCGACGCCCTCGAGCGCCTGCAGCAGGCGGTCGGTGACGGCGATGTCGTGCTGGTCGGCAGCACCGGCAACGTGGTCTCCGGCACCCGCACCTTCGCGCCCGAGGTCATCCGCGACTCCTTCAGCGACCCGCCCGGCACGCGGGTCCACCGCTTGATCAGCTCCTATGCCCCCGCGACGAGCAACGGCCAGACCTTCGGGGTGGTCGTGCTGCAACCGCTGGCCCAGGGCCCAGGGCTGCTCGCCGACGCCGGCGCGGTCGTCGTCATCGCCATCTTGTTGGCACTGGGCATCGCGTTGGTCTCGGCCCGGTCCACCACGCGCCCGCTCGAGGAGCTCGGTGCGGCGGCGGCCCGGATCGCCAGCGGAGACCTCTCGACCGTCATCGAGGTGCGCAGCAAGGACGAGGTTGGGCGCCTCGCCACCGCGTTCAACGTCATGACCGAGAACCTTCGGGGCTACGTCGGTCAGCTCGAGGACAGCCGGGACGAGCTGCAGGCCGGTCTGGCCCGGCTCGGCGACACGCTGTCGAGCACCCACGACCTCGACCGCATCCTCAATGTGGTGCTCGAGTCCGCCATCGCCTCCACCCGCGCCAGCGGCGGCATGGTGCTGCTGCTCACTCCGTCGCGTGAGGAGCTGGTGCTGTCGGCGTCCCGTGGCCTCGACGTGCCGCTCGACCTGCGGCTCAAGGTCGGGGACGGCGTGTCCGGGCGGGTCGCGCTCTCGGGCGACGCGGTCCGCGGACGGGTCGGCAACGAACCTGGCGAGCTGCACCCAGGAGTGGGCGAGCCTGCGGACACGTGGCTCATCGCCGTACCCCTGAAGTCGTCGGGCACCGTGATCGGGGTACTCGACCTGTTCGGGTCGGCGTTGCCGGGCGGGTTCGACGCCAACGACCTGGCGACGATCCGCACCTTCGCCTCGCAGGCCACCGTCGCCGTCGACAACGTGCTGCTGCACGAGGAGGCCCAACGGCTGTCGATCACCGACGGTCTGACGGGGCTGTGGAACTACCGCTACTTCACGATGACCGTCGCCAAGGAGATCGAGCGCGCCGCCCGGTTCGGCCGGCCGCTGGCCCTGCTGCTGCTCGACCTTGACCACTTCAAGGGGGTCAACGACACGTTCGGCCACCCGCGCGGCGACGCGGTGCTCATCGAGATCGCCGGCCGGATCCGCGGGCAGGTCCGCGACGTCGACACCGTCGCCCGCTATGGCGGTGAGGAGATCGTCGTCGTCCTGCCCGAGACCGACGCCGAGGGCGCCGGCCAGCTGGCCGAGCGGATCTGCGAGGCGGTGCGGCGCAAGCCGTTCGGCGATCCCGGGCTGCCACCGGTGCACCTCACCGTGTCGGCCGGCGGTGCGGTGTTCCCCCACCACGGGCTCTCCGCGAGCCTGTTGCTCGCCCGGGCCGACGAGGCGTTGTACGCCGCGAAGCACGGCGGTCGCGACACCTGGCGCATCAGTGACGGCGCGTCCGCATCGGTCACGCTCCCCGACTGAGGGCTGCGGGCCACTAGGTTGGCCTCATGCGTGTGCGCAAGGCCGTCATCCCCGCGGCAGGACTGGGAACCCGTTTCCTGCCTGCCACCAAGGCCATTCCCAAGGAGATGCTGCCGGTCGTCGACACCCCCGCGATCCAGTACGTCGTGGAGGAGGCCGTCCGGGCGGGCCTGCACGACATCCTGATGATCACGGGACGGGGCAAGCGGGCCCTCGAGAACCACTTCGACCGGATGGTCGAGCTCGAGCTTGCCCTCGAGGCCAAGGGCGACGCCGACCGGCTCGCTGCTGTCCAGGCCGCCTCCGACCTCGCCGACGTGCACTTCGTCCGCCAGGGCGATGCGCGCGGGTTGGGTCACGCCGTGCTCGCCGCCGCCGGGCACATCGGTGACGAGCCGTTCGCGGTGCTCCTCGGCGACGACCTCGTCGACCCCCGCGACCCGTTGCTCGAGCAGATGATCGAGGTGCAGGCCCGGGAGGGCGGCAGCGTCGTGGCGCTCATGGAGGTGCCGCACGACCAGATCTCGATGTACGGCTGCGCCGCTGTCTCCGGTCTGACTTCCGGCTCCGGCTCGGGCTCGGGCTCCGGCTCGGGCGACGTGGTCCGGATCACCGGTCTGGTCGAGAAGCCGCCGGTCGACGAGGCCCCCAGCGACCTGGCCGTCATCGGCCGCTATGTGCTGTCCCCGACGGTCTTCGAGGTGCTGCGTCGTACTCCACCGGGACGGGGCGGTGAGATCCAGCTGACCGACGCTCTACAGGAGCTGATCTCCCTCGAGCCGGTGCACGGTGTGGTCTTTCGCGGTCGTCGGTATGACACCGGTGACCGGCTCGACTACCTCAAGACCGTGGTGCGGCTCGCCAGCGAGCGGGACGACCTGGGTCCGCCGCTGCTGGCCTGGCTGCGCGACTGGCTGCCGCAGCAATGAGGACCGTCGACGAGCACCTGGCCGAGGTCCTGTCCGTGGTCAAACCACTGGCTCCGCTGGAGGTGGGGTTGCTGGACGCCCACGGCTGCGTCCTGGCCGAGGACGTCGTCGCCGAGGCTGCCCTGCCCGGCTTCGACAACAGCGCGATGGACGGCTATGCCGTGCGCGCGGCCGACCTGGTGAACGTGCCGACCGTGCTGCCCGTCGTCGGCGACGTGGCCGCAGGCCCGGCGTCGCCGCTGCGAGTGCAGCCCGGGCTCTGCGTCCGGATCATGACTGGTGCCCTGATGCCGCACGGCGCCGACACCGTCGTGCCGGTCGAGTGGACCGACGGGGGGATCGCCCAGGTCCGCATCGACCGCCGACCCGACACTGGCGCGTTCGTCCGCCGCATCGGCGAGGACGTGCAGGCCGGCGAGCTCGTCCTGACCGCCGGGTCACACCTCGGTTCGGCCCAGATCGGCCTCGCCGCGGCCGTCGGTCGGGCCCGGCTTTTCGTGCGCCCCCGCCCCCGGGTTGTCGTGGTCTCCACCGGCAGCGAGCTGGTCGAGGCGGGCACCCCGCTCCAGCCCGGTCAGCTGCCCGACAGCAACAGCCTGGCGCTGACCACCGCCTGCATCGAGGCCGGCGCGATCGCCTACCGGGTCGGGATCATCCCCGACGACGGCAAGCGGCTGCTCGACGCGCTGGAGGACCAACTGGTCCGGGCCGACCTGCTGGTCACCAGCGGTGGCGTGTCGGTCGGGGCCTACGACGTCGTCAAGGAGGTGCTGTCGCGGCTCGGGACCGTCGGGTTCCACCAGGTCGCGATGCAGCCCGGCAAGCCGCAGGGCTTCGGGGTGATCGGCCCCGACCAGACGCCGGTCTTCGGGCTGCCCGGCAACCCGGTGAGTGCGCTGGTGTCCTTTGAGGTCTTCGTGCGCCCGGCCCTGCGCCGGATGCTCGGCGCCGACTCGGTCACCCGGCCGGTCGTCTCGGCGCGGACCACGACGGATCTGGTCTCACCGCTGGGGAAGCGGTCGTTCCTGCGGGTCTGGCTGGAGGTCAAGGAGGGTGCCTATGTCGTCGCGCCCGTCTCCGGACCCGGCTCGCACCTGATCGCCGGCATGGCCCGCGCCAACGCCCTCGCGATCGTGCCCGAGGCGGTGGACCACATCCCCGCCGGCTCGGCGGTCCAGGTGATGTTGCTCGAACGGCGGGCCCGATGACGCGGCTCGGGAAGGCAGGCCCGCTACTCGGAAAGGCGGGAACGCTGTCGCGGCTCGAAGGGCGGACCCGATGACCGGCTTCTCGCACGTTGACGACCAGGGTGCGGCCCGGATGGTCGACGTGTCCGGCAAGGACGTGACGGTCCGGACCGCGACCGCCGAGGGCCGGGTGGACCTGTCGCCGGACTGCGTCGCGCTGCTCCGCGGCGACGGGATGCCGAAGGGCGATGTCCTCGCGACCGCCCGGCTCGCCGGCATCATGGGGGCCAAGCGCACCCCGGACCTGGTGCCGCTGTGCCACCCCATCGCCCTGCACGGCGTCACCGTCGACCTGGTGGTCGACGACGGCGGAGTCGAGGTCACCGCGGTCACCATCGCCTGCCTCACCGTGATCGACATGACCAAGGCGGTCGACCCGCGCGGCACCATCACCGGAGTCCGGGTGCTCACCAAGACCGGCGGGAAGACCGGCGCGTGGGAACGGTAGAGGGCCTGCCCGACGGGGCCCGCGCCGCGGTCGTGACGGTGTCCGACCGGTCCCACGGCGGGTTGCGTCACGACACCTCCGGACCCCTGCTCGCCCAGCTGTTGGGCGAGCTCGGCTTTACGGTCTCGCCCGTCATCGTCGTACCCGATGAGGCCGAGGCGATCATCGCGGCGGTGCGTTCCGCCGTCGGCGACCACGACCTGGTCGTCACCACCGGCGGGACCGGTCTGGCACCGCGCGATGTGACCCCCGAAGCGGTGAAGTCCTTGCTGGACAAGGAAGTCCCCGGCCTGGCCGAGGCGTTGCGGCTGGAGAACCGGGACCGCGTGCCGACCACGATCTTGTCGCGTGCGGTCGCCGGAACGATCGGTGCAAGCCTGGTGGTGACCCTGCCCGGCTCCACCGGAGGAGTGCGCGACGGGGTGGCCGTCCTCGCCCCCGTCGTCGGACATGCGGTCGCGCAGCTGCGGGGCGGGGACCACTGAGGTGTCCACCCTTGGGTGGCCCGCGAGCTTGCTCGACGACCGCGTCGGGGTGCGCCCGCTGCACCTGCGGGACGCCTCGGCCTGGAGCGAGCT
>JANOTZ010000053.1:0-10196 GCA_031416735.1 Frankiales bacterium | reverse complement strand
GGGTGGGTTCGCCGCCAAGGGCGTGCTCGAGCCGGTGCCGGCCGGCGGCACCGACGGCCTCACGCCCAAGCCGTTGGAGGCCTTCACCTTCAACGGCACGCTGCTGTGCCTGCCGTCCAACGCCGCCAGCATGGTCGTCTACCTCAACACGGCGCTGTTCGCCCAGGCAGGGGTGGCGCTGCCGAAGCGTGGGTGGACGTGGGACGACCTGCTCACGACCGCGCGATCGCTCAAGGCCAAGGGGATCTCGGCGATCGGCTTCGAGACCGGCCTGGTCCGGCTGGCTCCCTTCGTGTGGAGCAACGGCGGCGAGGTCGTCGACGACGGGGATGAGCCGACCACCGTCGACCTGTCCTCTCCGCAGGCCAGGGAGGCCGTGACCTTCCTGCTTTCCCTGCAGCAGCAGGGAATGTCGGCCACCGACCGGGCCGCGCAGGACCCCGAGGCTGCCTTCGCCGCAGGCAAGACCGCGATGCTCCTCGACAGCCGGCGGGCGGTCCCCAGCTTCCGCAAGACCGTGGGGCTCGCCTTCGACGTCGCGCCGGTCCCGACCAAGGTGACGTCCACGTCGGTGCTGCACTCCGACGGCTATTGCGTCACCAAGGCCTCGAAGCGCAAGGCTCTCGCGCAGGCCTTTGCGGCGTTCGCGGTCACCGGGGACGGTGCGACGGTGCTCGCCGAGTCCGGCCGCACCGTGCCGGTGAAGATTTCGGTCGCCCAGAGCCCGGCCTTCCTCTCTCCTGGGCTGGCCCCGGCGTCCTCGCAGGTCTTCCTCGACCAACTCGCGACCGTCCGGTCGCTGCCCCACACCCCGACCTGGAACGAGGCGGAGGAGATCACCGAGGAGATCCTGACCCAGCTGTTCGCCGGCAAGACGACCCTCGACCGGGCCATTGCCGACATCGCCGCCCAGACGAAGGTCGAGCTGGCCAAGGGATGACCACCGGTGTCGCGGTCGACGACCTGTCCTTCTCCTATGCAGGCGAAGGACGGCCGACGCTGGCCGAGGTCGGTCTCACCGTCGACCCGGGCGAGATTCTGGCCGTCCTCGGTCCGTCCGGCTCGGGCAAGTCGACGCTGCTCCGGCTGGTCTGCGGCCTGCTCTCCCCCGACTCCGGGACCGTGCACGTCGCTGGTCACGACGTCACGAGGCTGCCACCGGAGGGTCGGCCGGTGGCCATGGTGTTCCAGGGGTTCGCGCTCTTCCCGCACCTCGACGTCGCCGCCAACATCGCCTTCGGCCTGAAGGCGCGACGGGTCCCGAAGCGGGTGCGCACCTCCCGGGTCGAGGACGTCGCGGGCCGGCTCGGGCTCTCCGAGCTGCTCCACCGGCGTCCGGGTGAGTTGTCGGGCGGCGAGCGGCAGCGGGTGGCCCTGGCCCGGGCATTGCTGCGCGACCCGGTGGCGTTCTGCCTGGACGAGCCGTTGTCCAGCCTCGACCCGGTGCTGCGCACCACGGCCCGACGCGAGCTCGACGGGCTGCTGCGCGCCGACGACCGATGCGCGCTGTATGTCACGCACGACCAGTCCGAGGCGATGACCCTCGGCGACCGGGTCGCGGTCGTGCGCGACGGCCGGATCGAGCAGGTCGGCACACCCCGGGACCTCTACGAGCGGCCGGCAACGACCTTCGTCGCGACCTTCATCGGCACGCCACCGATGTCCTTGCTGCCTGCGGGGATCGCCGGACTGCCTGCACCGCTGGGGGTCACGACCCTCGGGGTGCACGCGGAGGACGTCCGGCTGGTCGACGGCACGGAGGCGGTGGTGGTCGCCGTCGACGACCTCGGGTACGAACGGCTCGCTGAGCTCTCCCTGGACGGGCACACCCTCGCGGCCCGACTGCCCGCCGGCTCCACGGTCGGCAAAGGTGACCGCACCGGCATCTCGATCACCCGCTGCCGGACGTTCGGGGCCGACGGGAACGCCGTCGCGTGAAGGGTCGCTACCAGCGGGGCGTGCTGCTGCTCGGCGCACCCTTCTGGTTGGGGGCGGTGCTGCTCGTCCTCGGTCCGGCGATCGTCACGGCCGGATATGCCTTCACGACGTACGACGGCCTGTCGCCCGCGACCTTCAACGGACTCGACACCTTCCGGACCGTCCTGGCCGACCCGGAGCTGCACAACTCCCTTCGGTCCACGGCCGTCTTCCTCGTGCTGGCCGTCCCGCTCCGGATCCTCGGGGGCCTGCTGCTCGCCCTGCTCGCCGACGGGCGCGGTCGCTTCGGCGGAGCCACCCGGACGGCGGTGTTCGCACCGGCCGTGATCCCGGACGCCGCGACCGCCCTGATCTGGCTCTGGGTGGTCAACCCCCTTTATGGACCGCTCGCCGCGGTCCTGGGCATCTTCGGGGTGCACCCGGGCCCGCTGCTCCTCGACTCCTGGAACGCCCGGTTGGTGATCGTCGCGCTGTCGGTCTTCGCCCTCGGGGAAGGCTTTCTCGTCACCCTCGCCGCCCGCCGCGAGCTGCCGCAGTCGCTCTATGACGCAGCCCAGGTCGAGGGGGCGCACCGCTTCACCCAGTTCCGGATGGTCACGCTGCCGATGCTCACCCCGGTGCTGCTGCTGCTCGCCGCCCGCGACGTGCTGGTGAGCATGCAGAACGCGATGGTACCGACGTTGCTGCTCACCCGCGGCGGGCCACTGGACGCCACCAAGACCCTGCCGTTGCTCGTCTACGAGCGGGGGTTCCGGGAGGGCGACCTCGGTGAGGGAGCTGCCTTGGCGGTCCTCACGCTGTTGCTGGGGGTGGCGGCGTTCGCCGTCGTCCTACTCCTGCTGCGCCGGCTCCGCGCTCTCCACTGAGGTGACGCCGACGGTCACTCGCACTCCTGGCCCTCCCACCCGGCAGCGCCCCGGTGCATGACGCCCGGGTTGTGCGTGCCGGTGAACTGCATCGTCGCTACGCAGTCGCGCACATGCGAGCCGAAGGTGCTGGGCGGCTCGGCCTGGGCCGGTGCAGCGGTGGCGGCCGCGAAGCCGGCGACCAGAGTGGTGACGGCGAGCTGGTGACGGAGGCTCATGGTGAAACTCGCTTTCTGAGGACGTTCTTGGGTCGAGATCGCCGAAGGGCGGTGCTGTCCCTGCCTTCAGCCAACGGCGGGGACTGCGACACCCAAGAGTGGCCGTTCGCCACGAGCGGGAGTAGTGCCGTACGCCCCGGCAAAGGGGGACCTCCAGCACGTTTCAGCCGCCGAACTCCCAGTGCCACGCCTCGGGCTTGCCGCCACCGGGCTCGGCCCAGTCAGGATGGTGGAAGCCGTAGCTGGGGGCGTTCTGCTTCATCCACGTGTAGGCCGGCGAGCCGAACCGCTCGATCCCGCCGCACAGGTCCAGGGCGCGCCCCCAGCCGTGCTGGCTGCGGCCAGGGACGGCCGCCAGGTTGGGCTTGCGGCTGAAGACCGAGACCTGCCCGGCGTAGTCCCGGTAGGAGTCGGTGACGCACAAGGTCTTGCCGCTGTCCGCGGCATAGGCAGCGCTCATCGCGTCGAAGGCCCGCGCTGCGTTACCGATCAGCTGCTGACCGGGCGCGGTCTGCAGCGGGCACAGGGCGCTGTTGGGGAGGAAGCCGTTGAGCGCGTCGGCCGGAGTCGGTCCGGAACAGGAGGGTCCGAAGCCCCCCGACCGCCCGAGCAGCAGCGCGGCCTCCCGCTGGCGACGCAGCGCGTCCACGGCTGCCTGCAACCGCACCTGGCTGGCGACCGCGTCGGCCTGCAGAGCGGCCAGGGAGTCATCGAGCGTCGCCTGCAGCCGGATGGCACTGGAGGCCGCCTCGTCCTGGCGCCGTAGCAGCGACTGGGTGTCGGCCAGCTGCGTGTTGAGCAGCGCGAGGTCGCGGCCCTGGTCCGCCCGGGACCTTTGCGCACCCCGGGTGAGGTAGGCGTAGTCCGTCACGGCGTAGAAGTTGCCGGCGAGGACCGCGTTGAAGACCGGGTTCACCGGGTTGCGATACAGCGAGTTGGCGAGCGAGGCGACCCGGAGCTGCGCCGCCTCCGCCTCGTGCTGGAGCAGCTCGGCGCTGCGGGCCGTGGCGAACTTGGTCTGCACCAGCAGGTTGAGCTGGGCCCGGCCACGCTCCCAGCCCACCGTGCCGGCGGCGAGGCGGGCTCCGGTGCGTTCCAGGTCGGCGCGCAGCTCAGCGACGGTGCCCGAGCCGCGGGTGGCGGCCGCCGGACCGGCGACGGCCGTTCCGACGGTCACCAACGACGCGAGGACGGCAGCCGCGGACGCGACTGCCGCCGTACGCCAGCGGCAGACGGGGGACATACCCATGTGCGGTGCATCGGCACACCCGCCTGCCTCCTGAAGCACGCGGCTCAGCCGCGGTACTCCCAGTGCCACGCCTCAGGCTTGCTGCCAGAGGGCTCGGCCCATTCCGGGTGATACCAGCCGAACCTGCCGGCGTTGGCCTTCATCCAGTCGTACGCCGCAGACCCGCTGTCCTGGACCCCGCCGCAGAAGTCGACGGCCAGCCCCCACCCGTGGTTGCTCGAGCCCGGCACCGCGGCCAGGCCCGGCTTCCGGCGGTAGACCGAGGTCTGCTCGCTGTAGGAGCGGTAGGAGTCGGTGACGCACAGCGGCCCACCGGCAACGGCCGCGTGGTGCTGGCTCATCGCGTTGAAGCCCTTCGCCGCGTCGCTCCGGAGTCGATGGCCCTGCGCCATCCACAGCGGGCACAGCGACTCGGGGTCGAGGTTGCCGTTGGACTGACCCGAGGTGGACTTGCCCGTGCAGCCCGGTCCGGAGGACTGTCGGCTCCGCGAGGCCCGCTCCCGGGCGCGCTGCTTGGCGAGCTTGTCGGCCCGCGCACCCTGGAGGTCCGCCTGTGCCGCAGCCAGCCGGTCCGACGTCTGCAACGCGAGGGCCCTGAGCCCGGCGAGGCGCGACGCCGAGCCCGAGACGAGGTCCTGCGCCTGCACGATCAGCTGCTGCGCCGAGCGCTCCTCGGTGCCGAGCCGCAGCCGGGCCGTCTTGGCCCGGCGCACGATCTCCGCGTCACTGCCGGCGACCTTCTGCAGCGCACCCCGTACCTGGAGGGCACCGAGGATCTCGTCCGGGTCCTGCGTGAAGGCGAGCTGGAAGTCCTCCTGCCCGCCGCTCATGTAGAGCCGTCGGGCGAGGGCGCTCATCCGCTCGGAACCCTCGTCCGCGGTGCGCTGGGACGCCTGGACCCGGCGTTGCGTGTTGTGCAGCCGCAGCGACACCGACCGCAGGGCGGCCTGGTCGGCCTCCCAACGGCGGGTTCCGGCGGTGAGCTTGACCGTGGTGTCCTTGGCCACCGCCTGCAACCGGTCGACCCGCTCCTGCGCGACCGACACCGGGTCGGCGGCTGCCGGCGAGGGGACAGCGAGCAGGCCGACCGCGACCGTCAGAACGAGGGCGCCGCGGACGTGCCCCCTGAAAGTAAGGATTTAACCCACCCGGGCGACGACGTAGTTGCTGCTGTACAGCGTCTGGAGCTTGACCCGGTCACCGCTCTTGGGGGCGACCCACCAGCGGTTGCTGCCGGCGTAGATCCCGACGTGGGTGATGCGTCCGGTGCTGCTCTTCATGAAGACCAGGTCGCCCTGCGCCTTGTTGGCCTTGGCGACGTGGTGGACGCCCGGCGCGGTGTACTGCTGCGTGCTGTTGTGCGGCAGTCGCTTACCGAAGCGGCTGAACACATAGAGCGTGAAGCCGGAGCAGTCGAAGCGCGAGGGTCCGGTGGCGCCGTAGACGTAGGGCTTGCCCTGGTGCCTGCTGGCCTCGGAGACGACCCGCTGCCCGAAGGTGGCGGCGTCGGCCGGAGCGGCGGTGACGATGCCGCTCCCGAGGGCTGCGGCGGCCAGGACGGCGACCACGATCTTGTTGTGTCGGACACGAGCTCGGGGGGAAATGAGCATGCGAAGCTAAGCCTTCCCGCACGCCTACGAGGTCAGCTGTCGGATTCGGACGCGGTATATGCCCGGTCTGCTTGGTGCGCAGACTTCACCCCGAGGAGCCCCTGCGGGCCCCGTGAACCTTGGGTCCCCCGCCCCTGCCCCAACTGCGGTGCTCGGCCTCCCACTGTGACGGGAAGGTCGATCGGCGCCTCGGCGTGGGCAGGATTCGGCGATCCGCCTCGGCGTCCCTACGTTCTGTTAGTAGGTGCAGTCAGGGTAGCTGCGGCCCGAGGGAAATGACAACCGCAGGCTCGACCGCCACCCGATTCGCACCTTCTCGTCACCCCCGCGCCAACACGGCCTGGTACGGCGTCCGCACGCCACCGGCGGCAGTGGGGCCTTCGGGGGCGCGGGTAGGGTTTCGGCATGGGCCGACGGGATGCAGGAGCACCTCGACCCACCGGTTCCTTGGCGCTTCTCGCGCTCAGCCTGCTCACCGTCCTCGGGGTGCTGGCCATGCACGGCGCGACCCTCCCGGCCGTGTCCCCGCACAGCGTGCACGCCATGTCGGCGTCGCTGTCGATGTCGGAGTCGATGTCCTCGGCGGCGCCTGGCCCGGCAGCGACCTCCGCAGATCACCCGCACGGCGCGCGACATCACGTCCTCTCCCCCTGCGTGGCCGATGCGGCCCGAGGCTCCCTCGTCGTGTCGGCGGCAGCCCAGGAGCTCTCGACCACGGCCGCAGACCGGGCCCGGGTGCCGGCCAGGCGCCTCGAGACGCGCGCCCTCCCCCCTCCCGATCTGCAGCAGCTCTGCATCTCCCGGACGTAGACCGCGGCGCTCTCTCTCGCCCCCGTCCCTTCCGCGCCGTCCCCGAGACGGTCACCCGGCACCGCGCCGGACCTCATCCAGGAGTCACCTCATGCGTAGGAATATGCCCACCACTCGCCGTACCGTCTTCGCCGCCACCGCCGTCGCCGGCGCCCTGCTGCTGTCGGCGTGCGGCGCCGGAAACACCCCCGTCACCGGTTTGTCCGGCACCCCGTCGTCCTCCTTCGGGCCCGCCGCGACCGGGGCGTTCAACGCCGCCGACGTCGCCTTCGCCAGCGACATGATCCCCCACCACGCACAGGCGGTCGAGATGGCCGCGTTGTGCCTCGACAACGGCGGCAACGCCGAGGTGATGGGGCTCGCCACGGCCATCAAGGGCGCGCAGAACCCCGAGATCATGACGATGAGCGGCTGGCTCGTCGGCTGGGGCAAGGACCTCCCGACCAGCGGCGGGCACGGCGCGTCGATGCCCGCGATGTCGATGCCCGGAATGATGACCGCGGAGCAGATGCACGAGCTGTCGCAGGCGTCCGGCCCAGCGTTCGACCGGTTGTGGGTGGAGATGATGACGGCGCACCACGAGGGTGCGATCGCGATGGCCCGCACTGAGCTGGCCAAGGGCCAGAACCCGCAGGCCAAGGCCCTCGCGACCGAGATCATCAAGGCCCAGACCGCCGAGATCGCCACCATGACCGCGTTGGCCAAGAAGCTCCCCGCCTGATCGCAGGCCAGGGCTGGTCGCGCCGCACGAGGGGGCGGCCAGCTCTCGTCAGGCCGCCTGAGCCCCCACCCTTCCGTCAGGCCGCTGCCGTGCCCTCCGGGGTGACGACGAGCCACCGGCCGCCGAACTCGACGACGTTGTGGCAGAGCACCTGCCGAGGGCTCTCGTGCGCGTAGTAGTACAGCGGATGCCCGGCGTAGGTCACCTGCGTGGTGCCGTCGGTGCGTTGGGTCGTGCCCAGCAAGTTCGGCCGGACCTGCTGCGAACCCTGTGGCGCCCCGTTGGTGAGCACCGGTGGCCACGCCTTGGCGCACGCGCCGTAGCACTCGGCGGCGTTGGTCTTCTCCTTGTCGAACAGGTAGATCGCCTGCCCCACCCGGTCGAACAGCATCGTGCCGAAGTCACTGCCGGCGGTCGTGATGAGGAGTCCCTGCGTGGCGACGGTCGGCGGGGACGTGGCCGGGGGTTTGGCCGGCGGCGCCTTTGTGGGAGCGGCGTCACTGGAGACCGAGTCGCCGCCACATCCGGCGAGCAGTTGCGCCACCGCGGCGAGCGTCACCACGCCTGTCCAGCGCCTCACGCGAATAGCCATGCCCGACAAACGTGCGGATGCGCGCCGCCGTTCCCTGTCACACCTTCGCCCGACGTCGGGCTACTCGAAGCGGGACGGGTCGCCGGCACCGACGCGCACCACCTCCGGAACGCCTGCGGAGAAGTCGATCACCGTCGTCGGTTCGGTGCCGCACTCCCCGGTGTCGACGACAGCGTCGACGACGTGGTCGAGTTCCTCCTTGATGGTCCAACCGTCGGTCATCGGCGCCTGCGCCCCCGGCAGCAACAGGGTGCTCGAGAGCAGCGGCTCACCCATCTCCCGTAGCAGGGCCCGCACGAAGGGGTGGTCCGGGAGCCGGACGCCGATCGTCTTGCGCTTGGGATGCGCCAACCGGCGGGGCACCTCTTTGGTTGCCGGCAGGATGAACGTGTAAGGACCGGGCGTCGCCGCCTTCACCGCGCGGAAGACGGCGTTGTCGAGCTGCACGAACTGGCCGATCTGCGCGAAGTCGGCGCACACCAGGGTGAAGTTGTGCTTGTCGTCGAGCTGCCGGATCCGCCGGATGCGCTCACTGCCTGCGGGGTTGTCCAGCCGGGAACCCAGCGCGTACGACGAGTCGGTGGGGTAGGCGATCAGCCCGTCCTCGCGCAGCAGGTCGGCGATCTGCTTCACGGCCCGCGGCTGCGGGTCCTGCGGGTGGACGTCGAAGTACCGGGCCATGCCCCAGGTTAGGGCGTGACGGGGCCCGAAGGCCCGTGGCCTTCGTGGCGGATCTTGTCGCGGGCCTCGGCATACCGCAGGGACTCGAAGGCGACCAGCCCGACCAGCACGATCGCGATCATGGCCAGCGCCAGCAGGGCGGGTACCCGGGCCGCGACCAGCGACAGCGGCAGCAGTCCGAGGGCGACCACCAGCCGCCCGGTGTTCACCGAGCCGATGTTGCGCAGCCGGAAGGCGATATGGGCCAGCAGGTAGACGCTGGCACCGGCGTACAGAGCGCCGAGCGGGACAGCGGCGAGCGGGTCGGACAGGTCGTAGTGCTCGGTGTCAGCGACGTAGGTCATCACCTTCTTCATCCCGACCGCCATGAAGATGATCGCCGCGACCATCGGCAGGTGCAGGTAGCTGTAGGAGTCCCGCGCCAGCCGGGCCCGTTCGGTCCCTCGCTTGCTGGCGAGCACCCGCTCGGCGGCCAACGCGACCACGTCGAAGTAGGTCCACCACAGGGCGACGCTGACGGCCAGGCCCAGCAGGGCTGCGATGAGCACCGGGCCGGTGAGCGGGAAGTCGGCCACCCCGACGCCGATCGCGACGATCGACTCCCCGATGGCGATGATGATGATGAGCCCGTGGCGCTCGGCGAAGTGGGCCGGCGACGCCACCTGCCACCCCTCCGCCCCGCCGACGTAGTAGGCGCTGGCATCCACCGCGACGGCGACCAGCCACAGGACTAGCTGCCCCTCACCCCCCACCAGGGCTCCAGCGATCAGGAGCGTGCCGGCAGCCGCGACAGGGACGCTGGTGATCCTGATCTGCCGCCACAGGGCCGGGTTGCCGCTCGCGGTCGCGGCGAAGACGGCCAGGTGGCTCAGGCGCACGAACGTGAGCCCCAACGCCAGTACCAGAGCTGCGGACACCCCACCGTCGGCGCCCTCGAAAGCCTCGGGGACGGCCAGCGCCACCGCGAACAAACCGGCCATCGCTGCCACCAAGCCGAGGCGCAGCACCCCCTCGTCGGCCTTGGCGACGTTGCCCAGCCAGCTGTAGCTCGCCCAGGCCAGCCACAGCAGCACGATGAGGAGCAGGCCCTTGAAGATCCCGCTCCCGGTGAGGTCGGCGGCGACGAGGGAGGTGATCTGGGTGATGGCGAAGACGAAGACCAGGTCGAAGAACAGCTCGAGCGTCGTGACGCGATGGTCCTCCTCCGTCGGCCGGGAGAGCAGTCCAGGGCGCAGCGGCTTGGTCATGATCGAGATCGTGCGACACCCGGTGCCGCCGCGCCAGCACCGCCCCCCGGGGACGCCCTCGACGACAGCGCGGGTGCGGAGGGCGTGGGCGGTGTGCCGGTCGCCGAGATGGAGAGCTGATGCTGCCCGCACCCTCGGCTTCCACGGAACGCACACAGCGCGAAAATCACGCCGGTGGGGGCTGTGCGGGCTCCGACGATCATGAACGGGGGCCGAGAGAAGCATCGCGCCTGACACAGGGAGCCCGTTACTCATCTGCCGATG
>JANOTZ010000052.1:0-1721 GCA_031416735.1 Frankiales bacterium | reverse complement strand
AGCAACCGGCCGCCCACCCGATCCTCCGCCCGATCCGCCACCTGCGCTGCTTCCATCACCAGCCCCACCACTACCGGCAGGGGTGAAAATGTCATCCGCGCCGGCTTGTGGGCATCCGGCCGCATGCCCTCCGCACACCGTGATCGGCTCTGTTGATCCTGGGCGCTGTTCGGCCCCCGCCGATGAGCTGACGAGGATGTGGAGCGCCAGAATCGGCCATGCCTTGCTCATCATGCTCATTTGAGAGCCTTCACGGCGCGAACCACCCAGCCGTCGGGAACCCGCTTCACATAGACGGTGACGTGGTAGCGGGGATCGGCAGCTAGCTTCTCGACGAGAGCGCCATCGCGCCGCGTGATCTCCCTCGCCGGTGCATCCAGATGGGTATCAACTGCGATGTATCCGTTCTCCTCGGGCGGGCCTTCTGCTGAGATCACGCGGACAGCCATCCCTCGGATCCGCTGGCCGTCGACTGCGAACTTGCTTGCCGTGGCCGCATAGTTCCGGCAGGTTCCGCACTCGGGATCGCTGAGACCGGTGAGTGCGCCTGGGTCGGCTTCGGTGAAGGCCCGATTTACCTGCGCGAAGTAGAAGCGAACGAAGGCGACGGCACCGAAGGCCGTATGCACCTTGGCCTCGGCGGGGACGACGACGGGCGATCGGGTCGGGGTGGGTGCCGAGGTGAGCGTCGGCAGGGAGCGGGGCCCGGCCTCGCTGGTCGAGCAGCCGGACGCGAGCAGCCCAAGGACGGAAACCGAGAGCGCCGCCGTACGGAATCGCACTTGGCGAACCTAGCGACAAATGGGGCACCTGCACACCTGCGCTGTGGAAGCAGGAGAGGTGCCGCAACCGTCGAAGAGGTCTGAGTGCCCCTTCGCCTGATCATCGCCGCGCTCCTGTTCCTCCCGTTCACCCTCCCGGCGGACGCCGCCCCGCGGTCGGGGGTGGTCGTGAGCGCGCACCGGGGTGGAGCGGCATACGCCCCGGAGAACACGATGGTGGCGTTCCGCAACGCCACCAAGATGGGCGTCGACGAGCTCGAGACCGATGTGCAGCTCACCAAGGACGGGGTCCTCGTACTCCTGCACGACGACACCCTGGACCGCACCACCAACTGCAAGGGCGCCCTCAACGCGACAACCATGGCCGTTCTGCAAACCTGCGATGCGGGGTACTGGTGGAGCCCCGGCCCCTCACAGACGACGCCAGATGAGAAGGCACCCCACCCACTCAGGGGCCGCGACGTCCACGTCCCAAGGCTGGCCGAGCTGCTGACCTACACGAAGCGCCTCGGGCGCAAGGCTCCGAGGCTGTCGATCGAGATCAAGGACATCCCGGGCGAGAGCAACTTCGACCCCGCCGGCACCCAGGTCGCGGCCGCCCTCGTCCCGGCGCTGCTGGCCAGCGGCATCCAGAAGGACAAGCTGCTGGTGCAGTCGTTCTTCCCCACCGCCCTCGAGGCCGTGAAGCGGCTCGACCCGACGCTGGCGACCCAGTTCCTGACGAGCTCGGGCACCGGCCAGACGGCGGCACTCAACCTGGCCTACGTGACTGCGCGCGGTCACGACGTCATGGCGCCCGACTTCACCGCGCCCGACCTGACCGCTGAGCTCATCGGCGCAGCGCACACCGGCGGGAAGCGCGTGCTGGCCTATACCCCTAACACCGAGGCGGCCCAGCGGGCCATGCTGGCGAAGGGCGTCGATGGGCTCATCACCGAC
>JANOTZ010000051.1:0-7416 GCA_031416735.1 Frankiales bacterium | reverse complement strand
GAAGATCGAGGTCAGGGTCGAGCCGCAGGCCCCGACCGACCCGCCACGGGGCGCCACCGTCGACGGCAACGTCTATGTCGTCTCCCTTGCCCCGCAGGGTGTCAGTCTGACTGCGCAGTCGGCGATCTCGACGCTCCTCCTGCGCAGTGCCAGTGCATCGGGGAACTCCCCGGTGATGCCCTACCGGGCCGATGCGTCGCAACCCTGGACGGCGCTGGAGACCACCCGGGGTGGTGCCCACGGCTACTCGTCGAGCTTCCCGGGACCCGGCCAGTTCGCCCTCGCCGTCACCGCCGTCTCCGAGGACGGGGGTGGGGTGCCGGTCCTGTCGTTGCTGTTGGGTGCCGGCGTCGTCCTGCTCGTCGGTCTGGTCGTCGTCCTTCGGCCCCGGACAACCGAGGGGTGATGCGGCTCGCGGTGCTGCTGGCTGCGTTCGGGTTGTCGCTGTGGCTGCGCGTCGTGGTCGGCGGTGACGACGTCGCCGGCTCAGTCCCGGCCGGCCTACTGTTCGGCGGTTGCCTGGTGGCCCTGGCACTGGCTGCCCGGACGAGGGTTCCGGTGTCTCGCCGGGCGGTGCTCATCGGGCTGGCAGGGGTGGCTCTGGTCTGCGCCCCGGTGGCCCTCGAGAGCCTGCTGACCCTGAAGCCTCTGCACGGCACCGAGGGATTCCTGCCCTGGGCCGCGGCCGTCACGTTCATCGCAACGGCGGAAGAGGTGTTTCTCCGCGGCACGTTGTACGACTCCGTGGAAGGCGTCGCCGGAGCGGTGGCGGCAATCGTCGTCGGGGCCGTCGTGTTCGCGCTGCTGCATGTCCCGCTCTACGGTTGGCACGTGGTGCCGCTCGACCTCGCCGTCGGTCTCGTGCTGGGGGGCTTGCGGCAGGCGACCGGCACGTCGGCGGCTCCGGCCGTGACGCACGTCGGGGCCGACCTGGTCGGCTGGTTCGTCCGCTAGTCCAGTGCTCGTGGTGAGGGTGGAGGCAGCACCGATGCGCCTGCTGGTCGTCGAGGACGAGGTCGCGCTCGCCCGGTCCCTGAAACGGGGTCTGGAGGCGGAGGGCTTTGCGGTGGACGTCGCCCACGACGGCACCGACGGGCTGTGGATGGCGCGCGAGAACGCTTACGACGCAGTCGTTCTCGATGTGCTGCTCCCGGGCATCGACGGCTATCAGGTGTGCCGTGCGCTCCGCGACGAGGCCAACTGGACACCGGTCCTCATGCTGACGGCGATGACCGACGAGCTCGACGAGGCCGAGGGCCTCGACTGCGGGGCCGATGACTGGGTGACCAAACCTTTCTCGTATATCGCCCTGGTCGCCCGGCTGCACGCCCTGTTGCGGCGTGGTCGCGGTGAGCGCCCCTCGATCCTCACCGCCGGGGCGCTCAGCATCGACCCCGCCACGAGGACCGCGAAGCTGGGGGAGAGGGTGCTCGACCTGACGACCCGTGAGCTCTCGGTCCTTGAATACCTGGTGCGCTGCCAGGGCGACGTCGTCTCCAAGCGCGACGTCCTCGACCACGTCTGGGACAGCGACTTCGCCGGCGATCCCAACATCGTCGAGGTCTATGTCTCCTACCTGCGGAAGAAGATCGGGAAGGACGTCATCCAGACCGTCCGCGGTGCGGGCTATCGCCTGGTGCCACGCCGTGCCTAGGTGGCGGTCGGTGCGAGTGCGGACCACCCTGGGCGCGACGCTCGTCGTCGGCCTGGCTCTGGTCCTCGGTGGGGCGCTGTTCCTGCAGGTGGTCCACAGCTCCCTCACCGACAGCACGACCCGTGTTGCGGAGGTCCGCGCCCAGGAGCTGGTGGCACTGCTGGCCCGCGAGCTCACGCCCGGCGACCTGCCGCTGGAGAGCGACAGCAGCGCCTTCGCGCAGGTCCTCGACCGGTCAGGCCGGGTCGTGGCGGCGAGCGCCGACGTCGCCGGCCGGGGACCACTCGTCGCCGCGCGGTCAGGCGTCGTCACGTTGGACCCCGGCCCGATTGGTGACGGTGAGGCGTTCGTGGTTGCCGCCCGTCACACCGGTGACCTGCGCTGGACGGTACTGGCAGGTCGCAGCCTCGAACCCGTCGCCGACGGCACCGAGATCGTGACGACTGCGTTGCTCGCCTCTCTGCCCCTGCTGATGTTCCTGGTCGCCGGCACCGCTTGGGTCCTCACCGGTCGTGCCCTGCAACCCGTCGAGGCCGTACGGCGGGAAGTGGCCGCCATCTCTGGGGCGCAGCTCGATCGACGCGTCCCGGTACCACCGGGGGAGGACGAGGTCGCCCGGCTGGCCGTCACCATGAACGAGATGCTCGAGCGGCTGGAAAGGGCCCGGACGACGCAGCAGCGCTTTGTGGCCGACGCCTCCCACGAGCTGCGCAATCCGTTGGCAGCGCTGCGTTCCCAGCTCGAGGTGGCCTCGGCCCACCCGGAGCACACGTCCCTGGAGGAGTTGGTGACAGACCTGCTCGCGGAGAGCGTCCGCCTGGGACTGCTCGTCGAGGACCTGCTGCTGCTGGCCAGGTCCGACGAAGGACTCAGACCTTCCCCGGGACGCACCGTCGACGTCGACGACCTGGTGCTGGCTGAGGCGGACCGGTTGCGGAGGGAGGCGAAGGTCACGGTGGACACGAGCAGCGTCGGTGCCGCCCGCGTCGTGGGAGACCCTGCGGGACTGGGCCGGCTGGTCCGGAACCTGATGGACAACGCCGAACGGCACGCCCGCGGGCACGTGGTGCTCGTGCTGCAGGCGGCCGGCGATCAGGTCAGGCTGGAGGTCGTCGACGACGGCCCCGGGATCGCCCCCGACGATCGCGAGAGGGTCTTCGAGCGGTTCACCCGCCTCGACGAGGCGCGGTCCCGCGACGTTGGTGGCACCGGCCTGGGTCTGGCCATCGTGCGTGAGGTTGCCCGGTCGCACGGGGGCACTGTGCAGGTCGCTGACGGGCCGGGGGGTCGCTTCGTGGTCCTTCTCCCACTGGCCAGGTGAGCTGGGCTGGTTCAGGTTTCCTTGAGGTTGCTTCAGGCTGGGTTCAGCATCGTCAGGAAACCCTGTGGTCATAGCTGCAACCACGGAGGCAGATCATGAACCGCAACGGGCACCACGTCTCGATCGACGGCCAAGGCTTCACCAGGGCCCACCCCCGCCGAGCGCTGTTGGCCGGTCTGGTTCTCGTCCTCAGCGCCTGTGGAGGTGGGGCCGGCGACCGGGCGGCAGCACCGTCCTCGACACCGACTGCCGCCACGACGGGGACGCCGAGCGCAGCGCCGGTGACAGTCGCTTCGCCGTACCGACCGGTGATTGATCCGGCGGACTTCAGCACCACCATCGACAACCCGTTCCTGCCGCTGGTTCCAGGGACGAGGAGCACCTACTCAGGCACCACTGCGGAGGGCAAGGAGACGATCGTCGTCGACGTGCTGTCGACGACCCGGCAGGTCATGGGCGTGCAGTGTGTCGTCGTGCGCGACACCGTCAGCCTCGACGGGGAGGTGATCGAGGACACCTACGACTGGTACGCGCAACACCGCGACGGCAGCGTCTGGTATTTCGGTGAGGACACCAAGGAGCTCGAGGGTGGCAAGGTCGTGAGCACCAAGGGTGCCTGGGAGGCAGGGGTCAAGGGTGCGCAGCCGGGCGTGGTGATGCCCGCCGCCCCGAAGGTCGGCGATCGCTTCCGGCAGGAGTACGCCGTTGGCGAGGCCGAGGACGAGTTCAGGATCCTCAGCACGTCCGCCACGGCGGTCCTCGACACCGGTCGTCTCACCGGGCTGGTCAAGACCGAGGACGTCACCCGCCTCGACCCGGACCTGGTCGAGCACAAGTACTACGCACGCGGCATCGGGTTCGTGTTGGTCGAGCACGTCAAAGGACCATCCGAGCGCATCGAACTGGTCAAGGTCGAGAAGCTGTAGCCCGCGAGGGCCGGTGTCGAAAGTCCCTTGCAGGTCGAGTTTCTTGGCCGTCGGGCCGTTCTGACCCGAATTTTCAACGACGTTCCTCCCTTGATCTGTCTCGTCGAGGCAGCGCACCATAAGGGAAGGAGGTGGTCGCTGATGTTGTTTCGTGATCGCACCGACGCGGGTCGAAGGCTGGCCCCTCGGCTGATGCACCTCCGCGGAAGGGACCCGGTTTTCGTGGGTCTGTCGCCGGGGGGCATGATCGTCGGCTTTGAGGTGGCCAAAGTGCTCAGGGCGCCGCTCGGGATCCTCGTTGGCGACGCCGTCAGGGACACCCTTCCGAAGCCGTCTGAGGTCACAGCCGTCGAGGAAGGGCGCCCCGTCGAACGGAGGTCGCATCTTCGGGGACCAGCCGCTGTCCCGCTGGAGGGACGCACTGTTGTTCTTGTCGGCGATGGGGTTCAGTCCGGGGTCACGATCCGGGCAGCCTGCGAGCTGGTACGCGCCGCAGGAGCAGCCCGGGTGGTGATCGCCTTTCCTGCCGGGGTTGTCGACCTGATGGCATCGCTGGGAACGGTCGCAGACGAGTTGATCTGCCTCACTCCGCGAGGCAAGTCCCGGACCGTCCAGCAGTCGTACATTCAGTTCGAGCCTGTCACCGACGAGCACGTGGCGGAGGTCCTGAGGAAGGCACGCGAATGCCTTGCGGTCCGCCCGGCGCACATCGACCTGACCGCCCGCGAGCTGGATGTCATCGTGCCCACGACGGCCGTGCCGCTGCCGGGTCGGCTCACCGTGCCCGCATCTGCCCGGATGACGGTCGTCTTCGCTCACGGCAGTGGCAGCAGCAGGTACAGCCCCCGCAACCTGTTGGTTGCCTCGGTCCTCAACCGGGCTGGACTCGGCACCCTCACCTTCGACCTGCTCACTCCTGCCGAGGAACGTGACCGGGCCAAGGTCTTCGACATCCCGATGCTCGCCCGCCGACTTCTCGAGACCGGGCGGTGGCTTCGCAAGGCTGGACTGGGCCCGGACCGGATCGCGCTCTTCGGCGCCAGCACGGGCGCAGCCGCTGCGCTGTGGGCCGCATCGGAGCCCGGCAGTGAGATCAGGGCGGTCGTGTCCCGTGGCGGTCGACCTGACCTTGCCCTTCCCCGACTGGGGGCGGTGAAGGTCCCGACGTTGCTCATTGTCGGAGGGCGGGACCACGAGGTGCTTGCCCTCAACCGGAAAGCCCTGGGCGAGTTGGGCGGTGAGAGCCGGTTGGCGGTGGTCGCAGGCGCCACCCATCTGTTCACTGAGCCCGGCACCCTTGAGGAGGCGGCGGAAGCGGCCCGGGACTGGTTCGTCGGCCATCTCGAGTCGACCGATGCCGTGCGGGCGACCAGGCAGGATTCGATGCCCTGATGACCCTTCGCAGGCCGCCAGTTGGAGGACTTTGGAGTTGCTGCATCAGGACGGCGTGGTCCCGTCCGACGCACCTGCATCACGCAAAAGGAAGCAACCACCCCGGATAGTCCTTGCAGCCCGTTTCGCCACTTTCCGATCACGTCGAAGGGCCATAAAGTGGACTGGTTGGAAGCCGTCGACGCGGGGGTCATGGATGACGATGCACATGCATCGGGACGTGGTGCTGAAGCGTCCTGTTGATGTGAGCAGGACCGCTGACCGCGATGCGCAGCGCTCTGACTTCGCCACCCTCACCGCCCAGCTCGTGGCGGACTTCGCCGGCCGGCTCCCCGCGGGAGCAGTTGTCAGGTGCGTGGGGCGGTGCCGCGAGACCCTGCTCACCCAGGGCGTCCGGGACGGACTGGTCCCGGCCGTGGAAGGGATGGCCCGGACCGTCCTCAGTCGAGGTCTCCCTGCGCATCACGGTCGCTGACGAGGAATCGGCGGTGCGGAGATGTGCTTCTCCGCCGAAGCCGATCTGGTGGCGGGCCTGGTCGTCGGGGCGATCGGGATCGATGCCTGGCGTCACGTCCGACGACCCGCGGACGTTCCTCTCGTCATGCTCCCTGTCGTCCTGGGATTGCACCAGCTGATCGAAGCCGTGGTCTGGCTGGGTCTGGAGGATCGGGTCCACCGATCGGTGGTCAGGCGAAGGTGCGGACCAGCTCCAGCGCTGTCGGCCCATCCGGCCCCGTCGCGGTGAGTCCCGTGTCGGCAGCACTGCGTCGCTGACCGGCGACCTCGCACAGCTCGAATGCGCTTCCTCGAAGGACGCTGCCGCTGCCGTCACCGAAGGTCCAGACCTCTCCCGACGGTGAGGTGAGCGCCAACGTCACGGACCTCGTCATCGCCTTGCCCGCTTGGCTAAAGGCATAGGGAAGGGTCCGCCAGGCGAGTCGGGCGATGTGGTGGATGCGATCAGGGACAGGCAGCTCGACCCCGACTCCTGCCGCGACGTCGCGGGTGTGGATCCAGCACTCGGACAGGCGGGTCGTTGCCAGCGTGTGTACGGCGAGCTCGCCGGCCACCCAGGTCACCCGCTCGTGCGGGTCCCGGACTGCCAGCTCCGCACGCAGGGCGGCCGCGGCAACATGCCAGCGACGGAGGACGACGTCGACCGGATCACCGCGCTCGGCGGCGACGAGCAACCCTGCGCCGTCGTCGACGCTCGAGGCGTTGACCCACTCCGCGGCCTTCGCCTCCAGGTGGTCCTGCAGACGACCGGCGAGGCTGGCCAGGGCCATTTCGTCAGTCTGTGCGAGGTGGAGCACGACGTCGCCCACCGACCATCCCGCGCACCGTGACGGCTCGGCCCAGCCGTACGCGCCGAGTCCGTCGAGCAGCCCAGCCAGCTCGACGTGCTGCGCCGAGAGGTCCGTGAGTAGGTCGTCCATCGCCCCAGCATTCCATCCGGCACGCAGGGCGGTGGCTACCGGCGGACGCCCCGGATCTTCAGGGTGAGCTCATAGGCGGTGCGCCCCGCCAGGAGGGCCAGAAAGGCTGCCAGGCCGTAGAACGCGAGAGTGCGGGTCGCACTCATCTCCCCGGTGCTCGCCGCCCAGGCGAACCCGGCTGACAGTGCCCCGGACCAGAGCAGCACCATGCCCATCAACAGGTAGGCCGCTGGGCTCGCCTGCGGTTCCTCGTCGTCGTCGTTGGCCACGTCACGAGGGTAGTCGTGACTGCTCGCTACCTGGCGCCAGGCGTCACGCCGAGCTGCTCGAACACGTCCCAGTGGTCGGTTTCATGCCGCGCTGAAAGACCTTGCCCTGCTGGTCGAACTCGAAGATGTCCAGTCCGCTGCTGCGAATGGAGCGACCGGTGGCCGGGAGGAAGTTGAAGGAGCCGAGGTGCGTCCCGCTATAGATGACGCGCGTGATGACGGTCTCGGGGGTGGACCAGACGCGCACCACCTCGGCCCGGAAGTCCGGAAACTTCTCGCGCCAGCGCAACAGGTGCCCCTCGAACTGCTGTGGGGTGAGGTCCTCGTCGTTCTCGCGGTAGCAGGGCGCGTAGATCTCGTCGAGCACCTCTAAGCGTCCGAGGGACCAAGCCTGAGCCCAGTACCGCCTGACCAGCTG
>JANOTZ010000050.1:0-18178 GCA_031416735.1 Frankiales bacterium | reverse complement strand
CCCTCGGCGAGGAAGCGCTGGGCGTCGTCGCGGATCTGCGCGAGCCCGCTCTCCTGGCCCACCGGCTTCGCGCCGGCCAGGCACAGCTTGATCCCGTTGTACTGCGCGGGGTTGTGGCTCGCGGTGAACATCGCGCCGGGGATGCCCATCGACCCGGCGGCGTAGTAGAGCAGGTCGGTCGAGCCGAGCCCGGAGTCGACGACGTCGACGCCCTGGCTGGTGACCCCCTCGGCGAAAGCCTGGCCGAGCTCGATGCCGCTCTCGCGCATGTCGCGCGCGGTCACGATCTTGGGGGCGCCGGCGAAGCGGGCGAAGGCTGCGCCGAGAGCGCGGGCGCTGTCGGCGTCGAGCTCGTCCGGGACGACGCCGCGGATGTCGTAGGCCTTGACGATGCGGGAGAGGTCAGTCACCCGGTCGAGGCTAGACGCTCTCGAGCCTGGACGTGCGTGGACGCTGGGCGTTGCTCAGATGCGGATCTTGCGGGCCTTGTCGAGAACCGCGCTGACGTCGAGGCCGGTGCCGGACTCGGTCCAGGTCTTGTGCTCACACACGTGGCAGGAGGCGAAGTCGACGACCGAGCCGTCAGTCAGCGTCATGGTGAGGTGCGTGACGCGGGTCCCCGCACAGCGCGCGCAGGTGGCCAGCTGGCTGGTGGGCGTGGTGACGAGAGACATTCTTCGCTCCTGGGGGCTGTGCGGGGGGCCATCATCGGGGAACCTGTTCACCCTTTCGGAGCAATCTCCCAGGCACTTGAGCATCCGGCGTGTCTTGTACAAAACGGACATCCCCTGCGCCCGAAACAGTTCATCTACACAGGAACCGGACGCTCTGCTGCCCGCTCTCGGCGCAATGTTCCCCACCCGAACCGTGCCTGACCCTGCAAGCGGGCGTCAGCTGGGGGTCGGGAGCGCCCGCAGGTGGCCGCGGCGCCCACTGGTCTCCGACTGACCCGGGCGGAGCGGACGGTCGAACACCGGACGGCCGGCTTCCCGGACCGCGTCGGCGAGCGCCTCGAGGTCGTCCCTGGAGCGCGCCCGGGTCTCCGTCGGGTCGGGGTCGTGCCGGACGACCTCCCACCCTCGCGGCGCGGTGAGGCGCACGGCGTGGCCCTCGCACAGGTCGTAGGTGTGCGGCTCGGCGTGCGTGGCCAGCGGGCCGACGACAGCCGTCGAGTCGGCGTAGACATAGGTCAGCGTGGCCACGGCGGGCAGGGCGCAGGCGGTGCGCGAGCAGCGCCGGACAGGACTCACAAGGCAGGACGCTAGTCCCCCGGAGGTCTGGGGACCATCAGGCCGGCCGTGTCGCAGCCGCCGAAGGTCGGATCCAGGCGGGGTCGGACCCTCCGAAGCCCGCAACCAGGCCGCGTCGGACCCTCCTCAGGGCCGAACCAGGGCGGGTCTCACGCCCCGAAGGGCAGGACATGGCAGGCTCACCTGCCGTGACCGGACCCCGACGACGCGACCGCCACGGCCGCGGCCTGCGCGGACGGCTGGTGCCCCCCTCGGTGCTCCTGCACGGCCGCGAGGTTCGCGTCCCCCTGTCGAAGAGCCGTTCCGAGCGTTTCGACGAGCTGGTGCGGGACGCGATCAGCGACCTCGAGCGTCGCTGGTCCGCCGAGCTTGAGGGCGTGGAGTTCGCGGTCGAGGACGTCCCTCCTCCGGGGAGCGGCTTCGACGAGGGTGTGGTGGCCGATGAGACGGCCGGTGGCCCGGTGCCGCTCGGCCGGCTGTTGCCGGGCGACCGGTCCACCCCTCCGCGGGTGGTCGTCTACCGGCGACCACTGGAAGCGCGGGCCAGTGACCGGGGTGACCTCGGGGAGCTCGTTCACGAGGTGGTCGTCGACCAGGTGGCCCAACTCCTGGGCCTCGACCCGGATGTCGTCGACCCTCCGCACTGACGCTCCTTCACCCGCTCGCTTTCCGGAGACCCCTCGCGACTGTGACCGCGGTTCGTCAGACCTTGCCCGTCCGTGGTCTGAGCTGAGGCTTCTGCGCGGTTCACCGGATGTGCTGGCGTTCTTCCTGGTTTCCATGGACAACACGTGTCCGAGCGAGCCATGGGCACACCCCCCGGATGGGCCATCTACATCAGGGGCAACTGGGGCCGATGGATCGGTAGCAAGCCTCACCAGAACTGACCGCCGGCCCCCCCAGCATTCTGACCCTCACGACTGGAGTCCTCGATGTCCTCACTCAGTTTCAGGGCCAAGCTGCTCACCACCGTCACCGCGATCGGCGCCACCGCCGCCGTCGCCGGCCTCGGTACCTTCGGCACGTTCACCGACACCACGACCGCCTCGACACCCGTCGACTCGGGCATCGTGGAGATCAACCTGGGTGCCGTCGGCGCGGCCAACCGGCTCACCGTCGCCGCCGTGGACATCGTGCCGGGCGACACCATGCAGCGCGCTGTCACACTGTCCAGCGCTACTACCACGTCGGACCTGGCGTCGATCACGCTCACCACCACGGCGTCGACGTCCTCGGCACTCGACACCGACGCGACCGCCGGGCTGCGACAGATGATCGAGAAGTGCTCGGTGGCGTGGGTCGAGGCCGGCACCTCCCCGGCCTACACCTACACCTGCGCAGGCACCACCTCGACCGTCCTGGCATCGCGCGCCGTGATCGGGTCAGCCCTCGCGCTGAGCAACTTGAGCTCCACCACGGCAGGCAGCACCGACAACCTCCGGGTGACGCTGACCTTCCCGACGGGTGCGGGTAACACCCTGCAGAACCTGGCCAGCACGGTGCTGTTCACCTTCACCGGCACCCAGCGCGCGGCCACGAACAAGTAACACCCACGACTGAGCAAGGCACCACCGAGTAACGCATGACCACCCCGTGGGGGTCGCCCGCAAAGGGCGGCCCCCACGAAGGGGTTTCAGCCGCAGGGCACCAAGGAGCATCTGATGACGGAGCGGAGCTGGGCGCCGAGAGATTCCGGCGCGCTCGCTCTCGCCGTACCCGCTTGTCGTGCCCAGCGGTCGCCGCAGGTGTACGTCCCAGCCCAGCGGCAACCACCCCCCGCAACGGTTCGGCCCTCGGCAGAGCCGGTACGGAGCTGGGCTCCCCAGCCGCACGAGCTCGGCGGGCCCCGTCGCCGCCGGACAACGCCCCCCGCGGGCCGGGTTGTCGAGGTGCGACGCCTGGGTGGGTGGATCGCGAACCTCGTGCTCCTCATGGTGCTGGCCGCGTTCCTCGGCCTGGCGGTCGGGCCGCACACCGGCGCCTACCGCACCACCACGATGCTGACCGGCTCGATGCGGCCGCTCTATCCCCCGGGCGCGGTCCTGATCATCAGCCCCCAGCCGGTCAGCGAGCTGGCCCCGGGGCAGGTGGTCACCTTCCACGCACCGCTTGAGGACCGCCGGGTCGTCACGCACCGGGTGGTCTCGGTGGACCGTTCCGGAAGCCGTCCGGTCATGGTCACCAAGGGCGATGCCAACCCGGGCAACGACCCCTGGGCCGCGAAGCTCTCCGACGACACGGTGTGGCGGGTCCGAGGCTCCGTCCCGCACCTCGGGTCGGCTATCCAGATGCTGCGTACCCCCCTGGCACAACTGGTCCTGACCCGCGGACTGCCTGCGATCCTGCTCCTGGGCCTGCTCGTCTCGGTCTGGCGACCGGAGCGCAAGGATGCGTAACCTCTCGCGGTTCGCAGCCGTCGTGCTCGCCCTCCTCTTGGCCCTCGGCGGTTCGCAGGCCCTGGCCTCCTGGCAGGACTCCAGCTCGGCGTCGCTGCCGATCTCGAGCGGGTCGCTGACCTCAGCCACCGCACTGACCGCGACTCCAGGTTGTCTCCTGGTCGTCCCACAGGTCACCCTGAGCTGGACTCCGACAACCTCGAGCCAGGCCACCGGCTACCGCGTGTTCCGGCGCCTCGGCGCCGGTTCCTACAGCACTGTCGCGACCGTCGCCGGCAGTTCCTCCAACGGGTACGTCGACAGCACCGTCATCCTGAGCGCGGTCTACACCTACTACGTCCAGGCCTACCTCGGAGCCTGGACCGCGGACTCCTCCACCGCTTCCGCGACCACGCCGGCGCTGTGCCTCTGAGGTCAGCGCGGGTCCAGCGTTGCCATCCAGGCCACCAGCGACGCGAGGGGCAGCCCTGAGCGGACCCGCAGCAGTCCGTCCCCGACCCGCACCTCAACGACCAGCCCCCCACCGGTGGCGCGGACCCGACCCGTGCCGAGCGCTCCCAGGTCCACCTCCCCGTCCCCCTGCGGCACAGGCGGACCAGCCGTCTCGTCGACCTGGTCCAGCACCACGACGACGTCCCCAGTTCGGTAGACGGCGCGTTGGGTCCGCCGCACCACGTCCGTCGTGCCGGGAGCGACCTCGACCATGCGCACCGCGGCCAGCAGGCCGGCTCTCGGCGGCGGCCTGGGGATCACCAGATCCCCTGCAGGCTCGGACAACTGCTGCACCACCGTGGTCACCAGACGCGCGTCGATCGGCTCCGGTGTCGCGCCGTCGAAGGCCGCCAGCGACGCGACTGACGTCACGGCCGTCGCGGTGCGGCTCCGCAGGTCGCGGCCGCCCGCCCGCCAGGTGTCGGCCAGCAGCAGACCCCGGTCGTCCACGCAACTGCGCGCCCGGTCCTGAGCCGTGGCCGGCGCAAAGGGCGCGACGTCGAGGGGCTCCCGGGTCAGCCACCAGGTGCAGGCCCGACCGGCCACCGAGCCGGTCCCGTCGCGGGTCGCACGCCCGGCGGTCTCGGCCCAAGCCAGCGGCGCGGCCAGCTGCAGGTCCTGCCCGACCTCACCCGGGGGTACGACGGCAAGCCGGCGCCACCGGCCGTCGGCAGCGCGGTCGTAGACCCCGTCCTGAGTGGTCATCGACCCACCGTCGTCGAGCAACCGACGACTGACCCGCGGCCGGTCGATCTCCAGCACTTCCGTCGTACGCGCTCCTGTGGCGAGATCCTCGACGGTGTAGGCGATCCGGACCGCCGAGGCGGGGCTCGACGGGTCGCGGAGCAGGACAGCGGTGCCCGCAGCGGCGCCCGCGAACAGCAGGGCCGCCGCGACGAGGCGGAGGCGCACAGGTGGTCCCTAGGTGGTGGCGAGATCGGCGGTGGTGCCGCCGAGGAAGACCGAACGCAGCAGATCATCGCGGTTCAGCAGCTCCGCCGTCGGCCCTTCGAAGCGGACCTGGCCCTTCTCCATGAAATAGGCCCGGTCGGCCAGGGTCAGCGCGACGTTGACCGACTGCTCGACCAGCACGATCGTGACGCCCTCGGCGTTGAGGCGGCGGACGGTGGCGAGCAGCTCCTGCACGATGACCGGCGCGAGCCCGAGCGACAGCTCGTCGATGAGCAGCAGCTTGGGCTTGAGCAGGAAGGCCTGGGCGAGTACCAGCTGCTGGCGCTGGCCTCCCGACAGCGAGCCGGCGCGCAGCGGCAGCAGGTCACGGAGCGCGGGGAACACCTGCAGCACCTCCTCCAGCCGTACCTTCAGCAGGGCCTTGTCCTTGCGGAGCAGGAAGGCACCCAGGCGGAGGTTCTCCTCGACCGTGAGCCCGGGGAAGATGCCGCGACCTCCGGGCGCCTGCACGATGCCCCGGGCCGTGGTGCGCTCCGGCGGCTCGCCGGTGATGGGGACGCCGTCGAACCAGACGTTGCCGCCGTCGGGCTCGACCAGGCCGTTGATGGCGTTGAGGGTCGTGCTCTTGCCTGCGCCGTTGGTGCCGAGCAGCGCGACGATCTCGCCTTGCCGGATCTGCAGGTCGACGCCGAACAGCACCTGCACCCCGTCGTAGGAGACGGTGAGGCCCTTGGTCTCCAGCAGAAGTACGCCGCCGTCGGCGTCAGTGCGGGCGCCGCTGTCGACGTGCGCCGGGTCGCGCCGGGCGACGTCCGCGTCGATGTAGCGCGACACCGTGAGGATGTGGAAGACGCCGCGGAGCAGGACGGCAGCGGCCACGAAAAACGCCCACCCGAAGCCGACCTGGTCGGCGATCAGGGCGATGATCAGTGCAGGAATCGCGCCGAGCAGCCAGATGATCTGGCCGATCGAATAGGCGGAGGACCGCAGCTCCGGTGGGGCGATGAGGGTGCCGACCGCGGCCAGCAGCGGGCTGACGAGACCGAACAGCGCGAAGAGCACGAACAGCAGCGGGATGGTGACCCACAACGTCGGGGCCAGGCCGAAGACGGCCAGCACACCGCAGACGACGAACATCACGGCCGCGATCCAGCGCACCCCGAGCCGAGGGGCTTCGTTGAGCCGGTCCTGGGCGATCCGCGCCCCGATGAAGGTGGCGACCATCGCCCCCAGGCCGGCCACCGCGCCGATCACACCGAGCCCGAAGGACTCGATGCCGTAGGTCTCCTTGAAGTAGAAGGGCAGGACCAGCGTCGCGCCCAGGGTGCCGCCACCGACCAGGTAGATGCCGGCGAACCACACGTAGCGCTGGGAGCGAATCGCGTAGAGCCGCGGGAACACCTCGCGCAACGGCAGCGGCTCCTCGGTCTCCGGTCGCTCGAAGGCTCCGCGTTCCGGCTCGCGCACCGAGCGAACCACCCAGATGGTGAGCAACGTCGGCACGGCAAGCACCGCGAAAGCGGCCCGCCAACCGAACAGCTGCGCGATCGCACCGGCGCCCAGCGCTCCGAAGATGTAGCCGACCGTGTTGGCCTGCGCGTGCACGCCGAGCGCCTTCGCGCGGACCCGCGGGGAGTAGAAGTCGGCCATCAACGACAGCTGCACCGGATAGCTGACGGTCCGTCCCAGCGAGGACCCGATGCGGGCAATGACCAGCAACGTCAGGGTGAATGCCGCCGCGGACGCGAACGAGAAGATCCCCCAGGTCAGGGCGCATGCCAGCGCGATCGGCATCCGGGCCCGCCGGTCGGCGGCCAGGGAGACCGGGATCGCCACGAGCGGCGCGATGACCAGGACCAGGATGCCGATGATTCCGAAGTCGCCGACGTCCTTGCCGAACGACTCGGCGATGACCGGACCGAGCCAGACGAACGTCGCGCTGTCGAGCTCGTCGACGGCGTTGAGCCCGAACATCGCCACCGCCGGCTTGGGGTCCTCACCGTCGAGGTAGGCCCGCAGTCTCCCCATCGGGTTCATCGCCCAGCCCCTGCCAACTCGCGGTCCGGCTCACGGTCCTGTGGGTAGGGGTCCTCGAGGCCGGCCGCCACCTGGGCCACCGGCTCCGCGAGCTGCTCGACCTTGGGCCGGGCGTCGATGCCGGTCACCAGCAACGCCACCCGGTCCCGGATCGCGAAGGCCACCCGGGCCAGACCACCGGGGAGCACCAGCACGAGGACGAGCAGCCCGACCCCGGTGGACAAGATCCCGAAGTAGGGAGAGACGTCCGCGGCGAAGTAGGGGATGCCGAGGAAGTACGCCGTACCGAGCACTGCTCCTCCGACCGAGCCGAGCCCGCCGATGATGGCGGCCGCGAGCAGGCCCAGCGAGCGGTAGGCGGGGAAGGCCTCAGGGGAAGCGGTGCGCACCCCGGCGGCCCAGAGGAACCCGGCGAAGGACGCGAGGGTGCCGGACAGCACGAACGTCGTCAGCTTCGTGCGCACGACCGCGATCCCCATCGCTGCGGCCTGCACCGGGTTGTCGCGGACCGCGAGCACGTTGCGCCCAAACCTGCCGCGCTGCAGCGAACGGACCGCTGCGAACACGACGAACAAGAACACCAGGCACACGTAGTAGTAGCGGTCGATGTCGATCCACGCCGGCCGGTCGAGCACCCCGGTGCCGCGGAACCACGGCTCGTCGAACAGCCAGGTCGAGCAGACGACGGCGAACCCGAGGGTGACGACGGCGAGCAGCGGTCCGGGCAGCCGCAGCGCGGGAATGCCGAGCAGCAAGGCCATCAGCCCACCGAGGACGCCGACGGCGAGGAACGCGAGCCAGAACGGCATGCCCAGCACCTCGTGCAGCCGGCTGCCCAGGACCCCGCCGAAACCGGCGAGGGCCCAGTGCCCGATGGACAACTGACCGCCCCATCCGGACAAGATCGTCAAGGCCACCGTCACGACGCTGACGGCGGCGATGGTGGCGAGCAGCAGGGTGTTGGAGGTGGACAGCCACCCCGGCGCGGTCACCAGGAGTACGGCGGCAAGACCGGCCGTCCCGAAGCTGACCAGCTTCCACCGCGGGTGTTCGGCGATCTCCGGCGGGAGCGGGCGCACAGGGTCGGCGACGGCCCACGACGACTCCTCCGCCGCGGTGGTGCGGCGCTTCTCGAAACGCCGGAAGAGCAGCACGACCAGGACGATGCCGAGCACGATGGCGTCGGTGATGCCGCTCTGGCCGGTGTAGAAGATCGCGAGCTGGTCGATGAGGCCGAACACCAGCCCGACCCCGAAGGCGAGCCCGACGGACTCGAAGCGCGCGACGGTCGCAGCCGCCAGCCCGCGGGCGAGCAACGGCAGGCCGACCGCCTCGGTGCTGGAGAAGCCCACCACCGGGGCGAGCAGGATGGAGCCGATCGCGGCGAGCAGCCCCCCGATGACCCAGGCCATCGTGGAGACCCGGCGTACCGGGATGCCGAGGAGCTGGGCCCGGTCGGCGTTCTCGGCCGAGGCCCGCATCGCCATGCCGTAGACGCTGCGGCGCAGGAACCACACGACGGCGAGCACGACGAGGGGACCCACCACCAGCACGATGAGGTGCTGCGGTCCGATCACCACCCGTCCGAAGGTGAAGGACGGCTCGGTGAAGGGCACCGGGAAGCTCGCTCCCCCACCGGCGAAGACCACCGCGTCGCCGTTCTTGGGCTTCGGCAGGATGAGCCGGGCAACGGTGACCACCTGGGCGATCCCGACGGTCGCGATCAGCACGATGAGGCGGGGGCTGCGGAACAGCCGCTGGATGACGGTGCGCTCGATGACCGCCGCGAGCAGCGCGGTGCCCGCGAGGCTGGCCAGCAGGGCCGGCCAATAGCCCCAGCCGAGCACCTTGGTGAACGTGAGCATCAACGCGACGGCGAAGGCCCCGATTTCGCCGTGCGCGAAGTTCACGACACGGTTGGACATGTAGATGAGCACGAGGCCGACGGCGAGCAGCGCGTTGGCCATCCCGATCGTCAGTCCGAGCAGGACGAGGTCCAACTAGGGCTTCTTCCAGGTGTCGTCGAAGTAGGGACGCAGGTCCTCGCCACCGGACTTGCCTGGGCCGAACCGGCTCCAGTACTTCGGGTAGTCAGGGAAGGCGTAGTCGGCGGCCGACCGGTTCCACTTCACCACCGTCTGGTGGTCGTAGCCGGTGAAGTCGAAGGGCTCCTTGAAGGTGGTGGGGACCGTGTAGGTCATCGGCACGTGGGCCTTCCAGTAGAAGTCCCGCTTGATGGCGTTGACCCCGACCATCAGGGAGTTGGCCGTGAGCTGCCCGGTGAGGTCCACCGCGCGCTCCATCGCCTCGGTGGACGTGAGGATGCTGGCGCAGGCAATCTCGACGGAGGCGGACTCCGACATCCCGTCGTTCGGGTAGTACTTCTCATAGATCCGCTTGCAGTTGCCCTCGTTGGGGTGGTCGCCCGGCTTGATGCGGGGTGACAGCCCGATGGCGTTCTCCCACTGGTCGGGCTGCATGAGCGACCCGCCGAGGGCGGCGTCCGCGAGGTAGGTGCGGCCGGTGAAGGTGTAGGCCGGGTGCCAGTCCTGTTGCTGGGCGGCGTTGGTGAAGAAGACCAGCCCGATCGCGTTGTTCGCGATGAAGTAGACCTGCTCGCACTTGCCCTTCATCCGGATGACGGCGGCGGTGGCCTGTGACTGCGCAGTCGAGGCGTCGTCGGCGTAGCGGATGATGTCCGCGAAGGCGAGGCCGTAGGCCTTCATCTTCGCGACCATGATCTTCTCGAGGTTGTTGAAGTCGCCGGTGTCGGGGTGGACGAAGCAGGCCCGCCGGTTGGAGGCGTTCGTGCCGAGGTAGTGCTTGCCGAAGCTCGCCCAGTTGTCGAAGTCGGCGTCGGCGTCCTGGAAGATCTGGAACTGACCGAACCCGCGCTGGGCCTGCTCGGCCTTGCTGCTGCGGCCGCCGAAGATCGGGATTTTACGGCGGATGACGGCGTCCCCGACGTCGTGCAGGCCGACCAGGGCCATGAACACCTTGTGCTCGTCGACCATCTCGACGGCGGCGGCGGTGTTGCGCTCCGGGCACTGCAGGCCACCGTCGTCGACGGTGACGACCGACAGGGTGCGGCCGCGCACCCCACCGGTGTCGTTGACGTGGTTGGTGAAGGCCTTGACCGCCTTCTCCGGGTCGCCGACCACGGCCGGGCCCAGGGCCGCCTCGAGCGCACCGGCGTCGCCGCAGCCGGACTTGTTGTAGTCCAGGCCGATCTTCACGCTGGTGGCGGTGACGCCTTGCGTCCTGAGACCGAAGTCGGGGACCGTCACGCGCTGCCCGGGGCGCACCCTCGTGGCGACGCTCTGCGGGGCACCCACCCCTGCCCTCGGAGCCCCCGGCTTGGCGCTGGCCGTGGCCCCAGGTGCTGGCGACCTGCCCGGTGCCGCAGTGGGCGTCGCGCTCGGCGCCGCCGTGGCGGCGCCGGTGGCGGCCACCTCGCCAGGGACCTGGCCGTTGGCCAGGGTGTCCCGTCCGGCGTCGTGCTGCTCCAGCTCGTACTTCACCTGGCCGATCGACAACAGCGAGGTGACCAGCACAGCCGCCGCAGCGATCGCGATGGGCTTGGCGCGGTGATCCGTCACGATCGTCCACCTTCAGGCAGGATGGGTAGCCACTGGATAGTTTGTAGCAGCAGATTACATTATGGCGACCCACTGTCAACGAGGTAGGAGTTCGATGTCGAGCGCGACAATCCTGCTGAGCAACCGGCAGATCGGCGACGTCAACCGGTCCCGGGTGCTCCGCGCGCTGTGCGACCACGGCCCGCTGTCGCGGGCGGACCTGGCCCGGCTGGCCGGCGTTCCGCGCGCCACGATCGGCACCATCGCGCAGGGGCTCGTCGACGCCGGGCTGCTCGAGGAGTCCGCACCGACCCGTGAGGCGGGCCGGGTCGGCAAGCCCGGCCGACCGCTGTGGTTCCGCGCCGACGCCGGCTTGTGCGCTGCCGTGTCGTTCCGGGCCGGCGCTGTGGAGGCGGCCCTCGTCAACGCCCGGGGCGACCTGCTGACCCGCGTCGAGATCCCCTGCAACACAGCCACGGCCACCCCGGGAGCGCTCGTCGCCGCCGTGCTCGCCGGGGTCCAGCAGGCCATCGCCTCCGCCCCCGCCGACGTGCTCGGCATCGGGGTCGCCGTACCCGGCGTCTGTGACCCCGCCACCGGCACGGTCATCGGCTCCGGCCCCGTCCCCGGCGCCCGCGGACGGGGGCTCGCCACCGCCCTCGAGGCCGCGCACGGACTGCCGGTCCTCATCGACAACGACGCCCGCGCCCAGGCCCTCGGAGAGAAGTGGTTCGGGGACGGCCGGGGGGTCGGCACCTTCGCCTCCGTCCAGACCGGCGCCGGTCTCGGGGTCGGGCTGGTCCTTGACGGTGCGCTCTACCGCGGCACCGATGGGGCGACCGGTGAGCTCGGCCACACCGTCGTCCAACTCGACGGGACCCGCTGCACGTGCGGGCTCACCGGGTGCTGGGAGACGGTGGCGACCCTGCGCTGGCTGCGGGCCGAGGCCAAGAAGCTCGGCATCCGCGGCGCCGCGACCCTCGACGCGCAGGCCCTGGTGGCGTTGGACACCAAGTCCGCGCGGCAGCTGCTCGAGCGGTACGCCGACCACCTCGCGGTCGGCCTGGCGACGCTGGTCCACCTGCTGGCGCCGACCCGCCTGCTGCTGCACGGCGACGTCGTCGGTGGGGGCGAGCCGCTCCGCGCTCTCGTCGCTCAGCGGCTGGCCGCCCGCACCCTGCCGCACGTGCGTGACCGCGTCGAGGTGCTGCTCTCCTCGCTGGACCAGGACGCCGGGTTGCTGGGCGCCGCCGGGCTGGTGCTGTCCGAGCGCTTCACCCTCGCCGCCTGAGGCTTCCCTGAGCCTCAGCCGGAGCGGTTGATCGCCGCCGGGTCGTCACCGAGGTAGGACCGCACGACGGCCGGGTCGCGCACGACGTCCTGCGGGTCGCCCTCGGCGATCACCCGACCGGTCTCCAGCGCATACAGCCGCGTAGCCAGCGACAACACCAGCGGCATGTCGTGCTCGATGAGCACCAACCCACAGCCGAGCTCGTCGCGGACCCGCAGCAGCAGGGGGGCGAGCGCCTCGGTCTCCCGCTGCGCGATGCCGGAGGACGGTTCGTCCAGGAGCACCACCTTGGGCCGGGCGATGAGCAGGCAGGCCAGGTCGATGATGCGCCGGGTGCCGGTGGACAGCTCCCCCACCAGCTTGTCGCGATAGCCCCCGAGCCCGAACATCTCGACCAGCTCCTCGGCGCTG
Source organism: Frankiales bacterium (assembly GCA_031416735.1). Lineage (GTDB taxonomy): Bacteria > Actinomycetota > Actinomycetes > Mycobacteriales > SCTD01 > RYN-111. Next base: position 5,811 of record JANOTZ010000050.1, on the reverse strand, counting down.
CGAGTCGCCGTCTCCTCCCCCTCCCGCGCCACCCGGCCACCGAGCAGCGTGCCGAGCAGCGACGAACCGAGGGGCCGGTGCCGTTCACTGGCCGTGCGCAGGGTGTCGAGGACCGTCATCGAGTGGAACAGCCGGGCATCTTGGAAGGACCGCCCGAGCCCCGCACGGGCCCGTTCGTGCACGGGCGCACCGGACACGTCGACACCGTCGAGCACCACCTGACCGGTGCAGGCCGTGATGCCGGACAGGCAGTCGAACAGCGTGGTCTTGCCCGCGCCGTTGGCCCCGATGATGCCGACCACTTCGCCGGCCTCGACCCGCAGATCCACGCCCTGCAAGGCTTTTACCCCACCGAAGGACACCGCGATGCCCGTCGCCTGCAGCACCGTCACGGCAGCTCTCCCATCAGTTGCACGAGTGCCTGGCGGCACAGCGTGTCGAGCAGCGTCTCGCCGCGCACCAGCCCGCGCGGGTCGGCCCGCTCGGCGTCGCCCTCGCGTCCCGTCACGGGATAGAACGCGAAACGGATCCCGAAGAGCTGGCGCTCCATGGCCAGCCCGCGCCGCCACACCTCGGCGGCGGTGAAGGCACCACCGGGACCGTCGGCCGTCCGCGCCTCTTGGAGCAGCAGCGGCACCGCCATGGCATGCCACTCCCACGCCTCCAGCCAGGGCTCGAGGTCCTGCGCCCATTCCGCCGCCAACCCCTCACGGCACCCGGCCGCGAAAAAGGCCTCGAGTCGCGGGTCGCCCGCCTTCGCCCACGCGAGCAGCTCCTGGTCCGGCCCCGGCTCGGTCAGCCATGACCGGCACGACCTGGCCAACGGAGCAAGACCGGGTACGGCGGCAAGCTCGCGTTCCCAGACCTGCACCCGGTCCTGGGTGGGGTCGGCCCACCACCGCAGGCCGGCCGCAGCGGGCAACCGGCTGGCCACGGCCAGCGGGCCGAGGTTGAGCAGCAGCCCGCCGAGGGCGCCGGGCAGGTCCGCCGGACGCGCCGGGTAGGGCCCGAGGTGCAGCACCCCCGACATCGGCCCGTCCGACACGGGGAAGTTGTCGGCGAGCACCAACCGGCACCCGAGCTCCTCGCTCAACTGCCGGGCCAGCCCGGTAGGGACCTCGGCCGACAGGATCGACGGGCCGGTCCAGAAGACGTCGACGCCCTCGGGCAGTGCCCCCACGAAGCCGCGCAGGTAGGCGGTGACCCGGTCGGTGCCGTAGTCGACTGGGCAGGTCGACCAGGCCACGTCATCTGGGAGCGCCGCCACCGCGGCCGCGACTGCACCTCCATGCAGCGCACCCAGCTCCGCGCCACCGGGCGGCACGTCGTCGAAGGCGACTCCGAGGGAGCGCGCCCCGAGGTCGTAGAAGGCCTGCAGCTTGGCGATGAGGGCTGCTTCGTCGCCCGCGACCCAGTCCAGGCCGGGTGAGAGCACGAAGCCGACGCGGACGCCGACCCGCACGCCTTCGGCTACCAGGGCGGCGAAGTGCGCCAGCCGGTCCGCCGGATAGGGCTCGCGCCAGTGCGCCCGCTGGAACGCGTCGTCCTTGGGTGCGTAGACGTAGTCACGGCCGCCGACCGTCGGCAGCCACCGGACCAGGTCGAGCCGCGCCTTGTCCGGGTACGGCTCACCGTAGAAGCCCTCGAGCACCCCGTGCCAGGTCCTCATGCCGCCCCCAGCGCATCGAGCAGCAGCCGCATCGCGGGGGCGCCCAGACCGAGGTCGTCCTCGTAGCCGCCACCCATCGCGTCCGGATGCGGCAGGTAGCCCTGCCAGGTCGGGGCCAGCCCCACGGTGAGCACCGGCCCGGGTCGGCGCACGGCCACGGCGAAACCGGACAGCGGCTCGCCCGGCATCGACACCAGCCGCAGATCGCCTATGCCCCAGTCGAAGAGCTCGGCCAGCACCGTGTCGGCACCGCCGGAAACCAGCCGCGACAACTCGGTCTCGGCGGCCGGCAGCTCCACCGTTTGATGCGAGAGATTCAGCTCGCTCCCGAGGTCCTCGGTGCGACCCGCGGCCGTGATCGCCAGCTCCGCCACCGACGCCCCGACCTGCCTGGCCAGCGCCACGCCACCACCGGTGCGGTCATACCCGTCACCGCCCGGTGGGTTGACGTCACCCAGCACTCCACTGATGACGACGGCCGTTCCGCCGAGCGCCTCCTCGACGGCCCGGCGGCAGTGCCCGACCCAGTCGGCGGTGATGACATGCACGTCGGGGCCGTGCGTCACCGGGTGGATGCCGACACCGACGAACGACGCGAGCCGGGTGCCGTCCGCCTGCAGGTCGACGAGCTGAAGCCGGGGGGCATGCGCGGTGCCCCGCCTGTTCACGGCGAGCGTGGTCGGGACGTCGATCTGCGCCACGCCGACCGAGACGTCCGCCAGGGAGGCGAGGGCCTGCGTGGACGCCGCGACAGCGGCCTCGGCGAGGTCACCGACGTAGCCGTCGTACAGGTCCATGCCGAGCAGCGTGTCAGGCCCGGAGTGGGTGTGCGTGCAGGACGTGAGTACCCGTTGCACCGGCACGCCCGTGGCCGTCGACACCGCCACCCGAAGCGGTGCGCTGAAGGCAGCCGACAGGCCGATCAGGTCGAGCACGAGCAGCAGGGCGGTGACCTCACCCTGCTGCAGCGCGACGACCCGCACCTCCAACCGGTCGGCCACCTGCAGTGGGGGTACGGCGGGCTGGCGGGCCAGGAAGCCCGCGAGCCGCACCTGGTGGGTGGGCGTGATGTCGGCGACCCCGACGCCGGCGCGAAGTGCCCTCACGCCAGGGCCACCGGACGCCCGGTGCGGGCGCTCTCATAGCCGGCGAGCGCGGCCGCCAGAGCAGCCCTGCCGTCGACGCCGGAGGCGAATTCACGGGTGCCGGTGGCGAGCGCCCGGGCGAAGGCACCGGCGGCGGTGCGCAGCTCGACCGGTGGCGCCGCGACGACCTGGTCGTCATGGCGCAGCTCACCACCGCTCACCGCGAGCGTCCCGTGCTCGCCGGTGAAGGCGAAGGTGAACTCGGGGTCCTCGGCCCGCCAGGACACCTCGACGCGCCCCTCGGCGCCACCTTCGAGCACCACGTCGAGCACGGCTTGGTCATCCACCGAGCCACCGAGAACCGCCTGTTCGTCGACACCGTCGTGGTTCTCGAGAACCGCCGACCGGATGTGCGTGACCGGGCCGACGCACCAGCGCAGGCCGTCCAGCACATGGACGCCCAGGTCGAGCAGGCAGCCGCCTCCGGACAGTGCCGGATCCCGGAACCAGCGGGCATCCGGTGCCCACACCTCCGGGCCGCCGTGGCTGAGCACCGCGTCGACCCGGACCACCCGGCCGATCGAGGGGAGGCGCCTGCGCAGCTCCTGCAGTTGCGCATTGCAGCGGCCGTCGAAGGCGACCGCGAGACACCGGTCACCGGCGAGGCCGAGCAGCGCGTCGGCATCGGCGAGGGTCGTGGTGATCGGCTTCTCGACGAGGACGTGCTTGCCGGCCTGCAGGGCCGCGGCGGCCACCTCGGCGTGCAGCGCGTTCGGCACGCAGACGTGCACCGCGTCGACGTCCTCACGGCGCACCACCGCCTGCCAGTCGGTCGTCGCCTCCCCCGACCCCCAGGCGTCGCGGGCCCGCTGCGCGCTGCCGAGGGAACGGCTCGCGAAGGCCACCACGTCCGCGTCACCACCTCCGCGCAGACCCGGCAAGTGGGTGACCCGGGCGACTGTGCCGCAGCCCACCAGAGCGACGCGCACCGTCATCGGCACACCGTCGCGCCGGAGTGCCGGCCCTGCGCCGTCATGCGAGCACCACGTCGGCGACCTTGCTGATCGCGGTGGCGACGTCGTCGCAGTCCTTCACTGTGTAGGCCGGCGAGACCCCGATCCGCACGCACCGCGCCAGCAGATCCTCGGTCTGGGGGCACATCCCCATCGTGTACGGCGCAACGCCGGGCACCCGCCAGGGGTGACCCTTCATCGAGGCGGTGCGCTGCTCCAGGATCGCCGGGGTGGCGTAGACGGGTAGGCCGCCGTAGGGCGACCCGGCGGGGACCCCCTCCGCGCAGAGCGCCGCGGCGAAACGGGCGGCGACGGCGGGGTCGTCGAAGAACAGCCCGATACCCGAGCCACCCTCACCGGCCGGGTCGGGATAGCGGCGGAGCGTCGTACCAGCAAGAGGTCCGACGGCCTCCAGGATCGCAGCCTTGTGCGCCCGCATCCGGTCGAGCAGGCCGTCGAGCCGGCGGAGCTGGACCCGGGCGAGCGCGCCTTGCAGCTCGGTGAGCCGCAGGTTGTCGCCGACGAACGGCTCGGGGGCGTGGTCGCGGCCGCCGCCGTGCTGCGTGAGGAAGTGACCGCCCTGGTCCTGGAAAGCGGCCGCACGTAGCGCCAGCCGCTCGTCCCTGGTGACGACGACGCCGCCCTCGCCGGTGGTGATGTTCTTGTCGAGCTGCAGCGAGAAGGCCCCCAGGTCGCCGAGAGTGCCGAGCCGCCGGCCGTGCAGGGTTGCGCCCATCGACTGTGCGGTGTCCTCGACGACCGCGACGCCGGCGGGTCCGGTGACCGCGAACAACGCGGCCAGGTCAACCTGGCCGTTGTCGAGGTGGACCGGCATCACGGCGGCGGTGCGCGGGCTGAGGACGGCCCGGACCGACTCGGCCGACAGGCCCAGGGTGTCGTCGATCTCGGCGAAGACCGGCAGCGCCCCTGAAAGCACAACGGCGTTCACCGAGGCCACGAAGGTGCAGGCCGGGACCACCACCTCGTCACCGGCGCCGACGCCGAGCGCGGCGAGTGCGGTCCGCAGGGCCGCGGTGCCGGAGGAGACCGCGACTGCCCGACAGCCCTCCCCGGAGAAGGCCGCCACCTCCGCCTCGAAACCTGCCACCTCCTCGGGCGGAACCGGTCCGTAGTAACGGAACAGGGCGCCACCGTCGAGCACCCGGAGCACGGCGTCCCGTTCCTCCGTACCAAGGACCTCGGCGCCCTTCCCGACGGGGAGCGGGTGGCTGCGCACCGGGGTGCCGCCGTCGAGGGCGAGGGTCACAAGGGCTCCAGGGTCACAAGGGTCACGAGGTCTTCAGGAAGGTGGCGATGCGGGCCGAGTTGGCGCGGCGCAGCGAGACCAGGAAGCCGTGCCCGACGCCCGGCAGGACCTCCAGGACGGCGCCGGGAATCGCGTCCCGGTGGTACTCGGCGTGCACGAGCGGGACGACCTCGTCGGCGTCGCCGTGCAGCAGCAGCGTCGGCAACGCGGCACCGGGCGGCCACGGGTCAGCGGCCGTGATTTCGCGGAACCAGCGGAAGTCGTTGCGGAGTCCGGCGACCGCCGTCATGGCGTGCACCCGCGAATCGCTGAAGGTCAACAGGTCCGCCGATACCTGCGGGTCGTGGGCGACGGCCCGCTCGGCCGGTCCGAGCTCGGCCATGGCCCGCGCCAGGGTCGCCTCGCGGTCGAGCAACCGCCGGCGCAGGCGCCGGGACCCGACCCGCGACCCCACCTCCCACATGCCGGGCACGATGCCGAGCAGCCGGGTCGCGGTCGGCACCGTGACCAGATGCTCGGCCACCGCGCAGCACAGCACCAGGTGGCTGCAGCGGTCGCGATAGTGGGCGGCGAGGCTGCGCGCCGAGGGTCCGCCGCCGCTGATGCCGACGACAGCCACCCGGTCGATGGCGAGGGCGTCGAGCAGGGCGGCGTGCGCCGCGGCCTGCTCGCGTGGCATCCGTCCGGTCGACACGGGGGTCCGGCCGTAGCCGGGGCGCGACGGCAGCAACACCCGGTGCGAGACCGCGAGGTCTTCCGCGAGACCACGGGCCTGAC
>JANOTZ010000049.1:0-17146 GCA_031416735.1 Frankiales bacterium | reverse complement strand
GGCGCCAACACCAAGATCGTGACCGACGCCACCTTCGTCAGCGACGTGCTGCAGAGCGAGAAGCCGGTGCTCGTCGACTTCTGGGCCGAGTGGTGCGGGCCGTGCAAGATGGTCGCCCCTGTGCTCGAGGAGATCGCCGGCGAGAACGCCGACAAGATCACCGTCGTGAAGCTCAACATCGACGAGAACCCGGGCGCTGCCCGCGACTACCAGATCATGTCCATCCCGACGATGGCCGTGTTCCACGGTGGCAAGCTCGTCAAGTCGATCGTCGGAGCGAAGCCGAAGGCCGCCATCCTGCGCGACCTCGAGGCCTACCTCTAGCCACCCCTCGTGCTGCTGTTCCGCCGTGGCGACACGGGTCCGGCCGTCGCCGAGGTGCAGGCAGCCCTGGTCACCCTGGGGCTGCTCGCCGAGGCGCCCGCCGAACCCGACTTCGACCAACCGACCGACCGGGCGGTGCGGGAGTTCCAGCAGAACCGCGGGCTCGTCGCCGACGGCCTGGTCGGTCCCGAGACCTACGCCGCCCTGCAGGCCGCGCGCCTGTCATTGGGCGACCGGCTGCTGTCGTTCACCGCCAAGATGTACGTCGGTGACGACGTGGCCGCCCTCCAGGAACGACTGCTCGAGCTCGGCTTCGACACCGGCCGGGTCGACGGGGTGTTCGGCGTCCGCACCGAGACGGCCCTGCGTGGGTTCCAGCGGGAGTACGGCCTGGTCAGCGACGGGGTCTGCGGCCCCGCGACGCTCCGGGCCCTCAAGCAGCTCGGCCGGCTGGTCGTCGGCGGCCGACCACAGGCGCTGCGCGAGAGCGAGGCCCTGCACCGGTCAGGCGCCGCCCTGGCCGGCAAGGTGGTCGTCATCGACCCGGGCCACGGCGGGCCGGACCGCGGCGGCGACGGACACGGCCTGGAAGAGGCTGCGGTCGTGGAGGACCTCGCCGCCCGCCTCGAGGGGCGGCTCTCCGCCGTCGGGGTCCGGACCGTGCTGACCCGCGGCCCCGACACCTGCCCGACCGACCACGAACGGGCAGACCTCGCCAATGACCTGCGCGCCGACCTGCTGATCTCCCTGCACGTCGACCGGGCGCCGTCGGCCCACTGCCAGGGGGTCGCGACCTACCACTTCGGCACCGGGACGGGGGCCACCTCGACGGTCGGGGAGAAGTTCGCGTCGCTGGTGCAGCGCGAGGTCGTGGCCCGCACCGACCTGGTCGACTGCCGCGTGCATCACAAGACCTGGAACCTGCTGCGGCTCACCCGGATGCCGACGGTCCGCCTGGAGCTCGGGCACGTCTCCCACGAGGGAGACGCCACGCGCCTGGCCGACCCCGCCTTCCGCGACACCATCGCGGAGGCGGTGCTGGTCGCGATCCAGCGGCTGTATCTCCCGGCCGATCAGGACCCACCGACCGGTTTCCTGCGCCTGCCCGACCTCACCCACCCCTGAGCCGTCCCTGAGCCGTCCCGCCGGGAAGTCAGACGGGGCGCAGGACCGGGTCGGGGGTCATCGAACCGAGCAGCCGCTCGAGCGCGACCTCGACGTCCTCGCGCCACGACACCGTGCTCTTGAGCTCCATCCGCAGGCGGGGGAAGCGGTGGTGCGGCCGGACCGTCTTGAAGCCGACCGCACTGAGGTGGTCCGCCGGCAGGACACACGCCGGCGCGTCCGGGTTGTGTTTGAGGTCGCCGAACGCCTCGATCGCCTTGACGCCGCGACCGACGAGGTCCTTGGCCACCGACTGGATGAGCATCCGGCCGAGGCCCCCGCCGGCGAAGTCCGGCAGCACCCGGCCGCTCATCAGCAGCACTGCGTCGCCGCTGACCGGCGAGGTCGGGAAGGCGACCGAGCGCGGGACGTACATCGGCGGCGCGTACATCACGTAGCCGGCCGGGACGGAGTCGACGTACACGATCTTTCCGCAGGAGCCCCAGTCGAGCAGCGTGGCCGAGACCCAGCTCTCCTTCTCGAAGGCGGTGTCGCCGGCCTCGACGGCGCGGTCGAGGCCGACCGGGTCGAGCTCCCAGAACACGCAGTTGCGGCACCGGGTCGGCAGGTCGTCGAGGTTGTCGAGGGTGATGTTGACGACGCGGCGGCTCATGGCTTCGGGACTCTCGGCTTGGGCGCTCTCAGCAGCCCCGCCAGCCAACCCACCACGGCACCGACGATCAGGCCGAGACCGGCGAGCCCTGCGGAGGAGCGGCGCGGAAAGGTCACCACACACCCCAGGATAGGTGCACTGTGCCTCGCCGGACAGGTTCGCGGCGGCCATAACCACCAGACTCCCCTCGAGGCTCCCCGGTACCGTGGGCGCATGGCAGGCGTGACGTTCGATGCGTTCACCGGTCGCTATGCCCAGCGCACAGCGGGGATGACCGCATCGGAGATCCGAGCACTCTTCGCGGTGGCGAGCCGCCCGGAGGTCGTCAGCCTCGCGGGCGGGATGCCCTACACGACGGCGCTGCCCCTGGACGCGGTCGGCAAGCTGCTGTCGGACCTGCTCGCGACCCGCGGAGCCCAGGCCCTGCAGTACGGCTCCGGCCAGGGCGACCCGGAGCTGCGCGAGCGGATCTGCGAAGTGATGGCGCTCGAGGGCGTCGTGGGGTCCCCGGACGACGTGGTCGTCACCGTGGGCTCCCAGCAGGCCCTCGACCTGGTCACCCGGATCTTCTGCGACCCGGGCGACGTGGTCCTCGCCGAGGCCCCGTCCTACGTCGGCGCGCTCGGGACGTTTGCGGCCTACCAGGCCGAGGTCGTGCACGTGCCGATGGACGCCGACGGGCTGGTCCCGGAGGCGCTCCGCGAGGCCATCGCGGCGGTCAGCAAGGCCGGCAAGCGCGCGAAGTTCCTCTACACGATCCCCAACTTCCACAACCCGGCCGGCACCTCGCTCATCGACGCCCGCCGCGACGAGGTCCTGGCGATCTGCCAGGAGGCCGGGCTGCTCGTGCTCGAGGACAACCCCTACGGCCTGCTCGGCTTCGAGGGTCCGCCGACCCCGGCGATCCGGGCGCGGAGCGGGGAAGAGCACGTCATCTACCTGGGGTCGTTCAGCAAGACCTTCGCCCCCGGGCTGCGGGTCGGCTGGGTGCTCGCCCCGCATGCGGTGCGCGAGAAGCTCGTCCTGGCCTCCGAGGCGTCCGTGCTGTGCCCGCCCGCGTTGAACCAGATGGCGGTCGTCGAATACCTCAACACCCAGGACTGGCAGGGCCAGATCGAGGTCTTCAAGGACCTCTATCGCGAGCGCCGCGATGCGATGCTCAACGCGCTGGCGACCCTGATGCCGGCGGGCACGACCTGGACGCACCCGACCGGCGGCTTCTACGTCTGGACCACGCTTCCCGCCGGGCTGGACGCCAAGGTCATGCAGCCGCGCGCCCTCACTGCCCGGATCGCCTACGTCCCCGGCATCGGCTTCTACGCCGACGGCCAAGGCCAGCGCGAGCTGCGGCTGTCCTACTGCTTCCCCGAGCCCGACCGGATCAGGGAAGGTGTACGGCGATTGGCCGGCGTCGTCGAAGCCGAGCTCGAGCTCCTGGCGACGTTCGGCCCGACCGCTGCCGACCGAGTCCGCGGCGCGCGCACCCCCGGACCCGACCTCGCCTGACCGGACCCCACCTCAAGCGGACGCGCACCCCGGGCCCACCCCCTGCCGCAGGCGGGCGCGCACCCCCGGCCCTTTCCCTGCCTCAGGCGGGTGCGGGCCCCTGGACGATCTCAGCGATCCGCTGCAGGTCCTCGAGCGTCGCGAACTCGATGGTGATCTTGCCCTTGGAGCGGCCGACGTCGATCTTGACGCGGGTCTCGAGCCGGTCCGCCAACCGGTCGGCGACCTCGCGGGCCGCCTCGGGCACGAGCCGCTTCTGAGAAGCACCGCGCTTGGGCGCCGGCGACTCCGAGACGGCCAGCGAGACGGCCTCCTCGGTGGAGCGCACCGACATCCCCTCGGCGATGACCCGGTGGGTCATCGCCTCCATCGCCTCGGGAGTGCCGAGCCCGAGGATGGCCTTGGCGTGCCCAGCCGAGAGCACCCCGGCGGCCACCTTCGACTGCACCGTCGGCGGCAGGCCGAGCAGCCGGATGGTGTTGGAGATCTGCGGCCGGGACCGGCCGATCCGCTGCGAGAGCTCTTCGTGGGTGGCCCCGAAGTCGGCGAGCAGCTGCTGGTAGGCGGCCGCCTCCTCCAGCGGGTTGAGCTGCGAGCGGTGCAGGTTCTCCAGCAGCGCATCGCGGAGCATGTCGGTGTCGGCCGTGTCCCGCACGATCGCCGGGATGGTCGTGAGGCCGGCGCGTTGCGAGGCGCGCCACCGGCGCTCGCCCATGACGAGCTCGTAGCTGCCGTCGCCCTGTGCCCGGACCACGATGGGCTGGAGCAGCCCGACCTGCCGGATGGACTGCTCGAGCTCGGCCAGCGCCTCCTCGTCGAACACCTGGCGCGGTTGCACGCTGTTGGCGACGATCGCGTCGATCGGCAGCTCGGCGAAACGCGCACCGGCCACGGCCGTGAGCTCCGGCGACTGCTCGGCGGCGCCCGGTCCCTGGGGGATGAGCGCACCGAGACCGCGGCCGAGGCCACCCTTGCGGACAGGAACCGTCACGCGCTCTCCTCCTCGGGCACAGCACCGCGGCGGGCGATCTCCCGCGCAGCGTCGACGTAGGCGATCGCGCCCCGGGAGCCGGGGTCGTAGGTGACGACCGACTGGCCGTAGCCGGGGGCTTCGGAGACCCGGACCGAGCGCGGGATCGCGGTGTCCAGCACCACGTCGCCGAAGTGGGTGCGGACCTCATCGGCCACCTGGTCCGCGAGACGCGTGCGAGCGTCGTACATGGTGAGCAGGATGGTCGAGACGGCGAGCTGCGGGTTGAGGTGCGCCTTGACCATGTCGATGGTCTTGAGGAGCTGGCCGAGGCCCTCGAGCGCGTAGTACTCGCACTGGATCGGGATGAGCACTTCCTGGGTGGCGACCATCGCGTTGACGGTCAGCAGCCCCAGGGAGGGCGGGCAGTCGACAAAGACATAGTCGACGTCCGCGCCCGGGCCGGCGCAGTAGGCGTCGATGGCGCGCTGCAGGCGGGACTCGCGGGCGACGAGGGAGACCAGCTCGATCTCGGCGCCGGCGAGGTCGATGGTCGCGGGTACGACGCGCAGGCGCGGCACACCGTCGGCCGGCAGCACCACGTCGGCGATCGGCACGGAGTCGACGAGCACCTGGTAGACGTCCGCGACGCCCGCGTGGTGCGGGACGCCGAGGGCGGTGGAGGCGTTGCCCTGAGGGTCGAGGTCGATGACCAGGACGGTCGCGCCGTGCAGGGCGAGGGACACCGCGAGGTTGACCGTCGAGGTGGTCTTGCCGACGCCGCCCTTCTGGTTGGCGACCGTGATGATCCGGCGGGCCGCGGGCTTCGGGAAGACCTCGGAGCCGGACCGGACCCGGACCGCCGCTGCGGCCTGCTCGCCGATCGGGGTGCCGCCCTCGCTGTCCCGGAGCGCCTCGCGCAGCCGGTCAGCCGGGTTCCCCTCGACGTTGCGTCCGCTCAGGTGGACCACCTCGTGCGGCGCCGGAGCAGACGTAAGCGGGGGGGTATCCGACACGGAGGGCGCGGGGGTGACGGAGGGCGCGGGGGGTTCGGAGGGGTAGGTCATCGCCTGTTCTTCCGCTTGCTGGGGCCACTGATGCCGCCGGCGCGAGGAGTGGGCCGGGCACTCGGGCGGGCCGTCGCCGAGCGGGTCACGCCCCGCTCGACCACCACCACCCGCGCGAGGGTGCCGAGCTCGGCCGAGCCGACCTCGACGACCGAGCTGTTGGCCGCACCGAGCCGGTGCAGCACCGGACCGGCAGCGGCCAGCTCGACGGCGGCCTGCTCGCCCTTGAGCGCGAGCAGCCGTCCGCCGGCGTGCAGCAGCGGCAGCGCCCACCCGGCCAGCCGGTCGACGGGAGCGACCGCGCGAGCGGTCACCACGTCGACCTCGAGCTTGCCGTGCAGGTCCTCGGCCCGGACCCGGCGTACCAGGGTGTTGCGCAGGCCGAGCTCCTCGACCGCCTCCGACAAGAAAGTGGCCCGACGCTGCAGCGCCTCGACGAGCACCACCTGCACCTCAGGCCGCTGGATCGCGAGCACCAGGCCGGGCAGGCCGGCGCCGGAGCCGATGTCGAGGACCACCTGGCCGTCCTCGACGAGCGAGGACAGGCTGGCGCAGTTGAGCAGGTGGCGCTCCCACAGCCGCGGCGTTTCGCGCGGGCCGAGCAGACCGCGCTCCACCCCGGGGCCGGCGAGCAGCGCGGCGAAGGCCTCGATCTGCGGCAGGTGGTCGCCGAAGACCGCCGGCCCGGAGGCCGCCGCGGGGTCAGGAGCGGGAACCGTCACGCGCCGGGCAGGACCACGACGCGGCGCTCGGGCTCGACGCCCTCGGACTCCGAGTGCACACCCTCGACGGCAGCAACGGCGTCGTGCACGACCTTGCGCTCGAACGGGGTCATCGGCGCCAGCTTCACCGGCTCGCCGCTCTCCAGGACGCGCTGCGAGGTGCGGGTGCCGATCTCGGTGAGCTCGACCTTGCGGGCCGCGCGGTAGCCACCGATGTCGAGCATCAGGCGGCTACGGACGCCGGTCTGCTGTACGACGGCCAGGCGGGTGAGCTCCTGGAGCGCGTCCAGGGTCTGACCGTGCGGGCCCACCAGCGCATCGAGGCCCTCACCAACGATGGCGACGACGGCACGGGTGCCCTCGACGTCCATGTCGATGTCGCCGTCGACGTCGGCGATGTCCAGCAGGCGCTCCAGGTAGTCGCCGGCGATGTCGCCTTCCTGCACGAGCAGGTCCTGCGTGCTGACCGCGGGCCTGCCGGTCTCGTTGTCGGTCTCGGTCTCGTTGGCGGTGACGTTCTCGGTGACGTTCTCGTTCTCGGTCACGTGCAGTCCTTCAGTCGTACGGCGGGGTCGGTGGGCCGGGCGGGGTCGGCGCTAGCGCCGGCCGCCCTTGCGGGGCTTGTTCTTGCGGCTGCCGGTGGAACGGCCGGCCGGCGGACGGTTCGCGGGGGTGGCCTTCGGGGCCGGGTCGGGCGTGGGGGGTTCGGCGCCTTCGACCAGGGTGGTGCCCTTGGTCTCCTTGCTCGACGTGCCGCCCTTGTCCTTGCCGCCCTTGTCCTTGGTCACCGTCGCGGCGCCCGGGATCACCGGTGGCATCCGCTTGATGACGTAGGCCTGCTGACCCATCGACCAGACGTTGGTGGTGAGCCAGTAGAGCAGCACCCCGATGGGGAAGCTGAAGCCGAAGACCGCGAACGACAACGGCAGGACGTACAGCATGATCTTCTGGATCTGCTGCTGCTGCGGGTCGGTGGGCGCACCGTTGCGCGCCATCATCTGCTTCTGGGTGAAGAACGTCGTCGCGCCCATCGTGATGATCATCAAGGTGGCGACGATCTTGACGGTGGTGGCGTTGCCGTCCAGCTGCGTGAGCAGGCTCGCCTTGCTGTTGAACGCGGCGGAGATCGGGGCGCCGAAGACCTTGGCGTGCGCGCCCTGGTCGATGAGCTCGCTGGACAGGCCGAACTTCCCGACGAACTCGCCGGTCTCCTTGTTGGGCTTGAACTCGTTCATCACGGTGAAGAGCGCGAAGAAGACGGGGAGCTGCAAGATCAGCGGCAAACAGCCGGAGATCGGGTTGGTGCCGTGGTCCTTGTAGAGCTTCATCAGCTCGGTGTTGAGCGTCTCGCGGTCGCCCTTGTGCTTGACCTGCAGCACCTTGATCTTGGGCGCCAGCTCCTGCATCCGGCGCTGGCTCTTGATCTGCTTGACGAACAGCGGGAACAGCAGGATGCGGACCGTCATCGTCAGGAAGACGATCGACAGGCCCCAGGCCCAGCCGCTGCCGTCAGGCAGGAAGAGCGACAGCCCCGTGTGGATCTGCTCCAGCACGAAGGCGACGGGGGTGGCGAGGGGATCGAGGAAACTCACGAAGGTGCTCCTGCGCGGCTGCGCGAGTCGGTGGAAATGGTCAGGTCAGGGGTGGTGCACATCGTCGGTGACCCGGCTGTCGCCGGTGGCACCGGGTCGTGGCCGCCGGCATTCCAGGGGTGGCAGCGACCGATCCGCCGGACGGTGAGCCACGAGCCCCGCAGGGCGCCGTGGGTCTGCAGCGCCTCGACGGCGTAGTGGCTGCAGCTCGGCGCGAACCGGCAGCGCGGCCCCAAAGCCGGACTGATCCAGCGTTGATAGAACCGAATCGGCAGGACCAGCGCCTGTACGACGAAAGTCATCGGCCGGCCAACCGGGACAGGGCGGCGTCGAGGTCGGCACCGAGGAGCTGGCTGGAGGCGCTACCCGCCGCCGGGGCCGCCCGGACCACGAGCCGGCTGCCGACCGGCAGGCCGGCCATCCGGTCGCGGAGCAGGTGACGCAGCCGTCGGGCGACCTGGTGCCGGACCACCGACCCACCGACCGCCTTGCTCACCACGAGGCCGGCCCGCGCGGGCGCGGTCGACTCGGGTGCGGCCGGCTCGGTTGCCGAGGGCGGGAGCAGGTGCACGGTGAGGGTGGGGCGTCCGGCGCGACGACCCCTGCGGACGACCTCGGTGAACTCGGTGGACGAGCGCAGTCGATGGGCGACGGACAGCACCGGCGCCTCCGAGGTGGGCGTGCCGACGACCGCACCTGCAGGCACGGTCGGTCGGACGGGTCGGTCGAGCAGGACTGACGGACCGGGAACGATCAGGCCGAGAGCTCGGAGCGACCCTTGCGGCGACGGGCGCCGAGGATCGCGCGGCCCGCTCGCGTCTGCATGCGCAGCCGGAAGCCGTGCGTCTTGGCCCGACGGCGGTTGTTCGGCTGGAAGGTGCGCTTGCTCACGGGGATTGCTCCTGGACCATCTCGGGAAGTGCGTGTGGACGTTGCCCGGAGAGGTGAAGACCTGCGCGGGCAAGGACGCGGACCTGTCCACGGTACGGATGGCGCCCACCTGGGTCAAACGGCGCCCACCTCAGGACCCCCCAAATGTCAAGGATCGAGGCCGCGACACGCCGCTGGACGAACCTGACACCTGTGGACGACTCTTGCTCGTCGTCCCTACCGACTGTTAGCGTCCTGCAGCGTCGGTTCTTCCCCACCACGTCGTTCCTCCCGCCTTCCGGCGGTGGTCGGCGCTGGGCATCCGGCGCCCACGACCCTCCCTGCTCCACATGCTGTGGATAACCCTGTGGACGGTTGGCCTGTGAATGGTGCGATACAGGCTGATATCGGACAGGTCCAGGCTGTGCAGCCGGTCCCGTACCCCCGCTCCAACGACTTGAGGACCACGTGACCGACTCCCCACCCCTCGTGCTCCCACCGTCCGACGACCCCGCGAACCCTGAGCAGCGCGACCACGAGCCGCGGGACGCCGAGTCACGCAACGCGGGACAGCGGGACAGCGACGAGCGCGACCTGCGGAACAGCGAGCCGCGGGACGCCGGACCGCGCGACACCGCGACCGACCGCGAGCCGCGGGACGCCGGACCGCGCGACAGTGAGCCGCCGACCACTCCGGCCCTCGAGCTGGACGCCATCTGGCATCGGGTGATCGCGGACCTGGCGGACGGGGCGCTGTCCCCGCAGCACCGGGCCTGGGTCAACCTCACCCGCCCGCTGGGGCTGGTGGAGGACACCGCCCTGCTCGCAGCTCCCAACGAGCTCGTCAAGGAGGTGTTGGAGAGCCGGCTGCGGCCGGTGGTCGCCGGTGCGCTGTCCGCCGCCTACGGGCGCGAGATCCGGGTGGCGGTCACCGTCCAGCCGCTGGATCCCTCCGAGTCCTCCTACCGCTCCGACTCCCGAGACGACTCCCACACCGACTCCCGAGGCGACTCCCGAGCCGATTCGCGCTCCGATTCCCGAGGCGACTCGCGGGACCAGCCCCGCGACCGTGACTCCCGGGACGACGGCCGGTCCCTGGCCGGCGGGCAGCAGGAGTCGCGCGCCTTGCCCGGCACCGGTCGCGACCGGTCCGCCGAGCAGGACAACGTCATCGACTTCTCCAACCGGCCGGGTCGCGGCAAGGACGTCGAGCCGGCCCGCCTGAACCCGAAGTACACCTTCGAGACGTTCGTCATCGGCTCGTCCAACCGGTTCGCGCACGCCGCAGCGGTCGCGGTCGCGGAGGCGCCGGCCAAGGCGTACAACCCGTTGTTCGTCTACGGCGAGTCCGGGCTGGGCAAGACCCACCTGCTGCACGCCATCGGGCACTACGCCCAGCACCTGTTCACCGGCGCCCGGGTGCGGTACGTCAGCTCGGAGGAGTTCACCAACGACTTCATCAACAGCCTGCGCGACGACAAGCAGCACGCCTTCCAGCGCCGCTACCGCGACGTGGACATCCTGCTCGTCGACGACATCCAGTTCCTGGAGAACAAGGAGCGGACGCAGGAGGAGTTCTTCCACACGTTCAACACCCTCCACAACGCCAACAAGCAGATCGTCATCACCTCCGACCGGCCGCCGCAGCAGCTGTCGACGTTGGAGGACCGGCTGCGCACCCGCTTCCAGTGGGGCCTGATCACCGACGTGCAGCCGCCCGACATCGAGACCCGCATCGCCATCCTGCGCAAGAAGGCCGCGCAGGACCGGCTGGCCGCGCCGCCCGAGGTCCTGGAGTTCATCGCCAGCAAGATCGCGACGAACATCCGTGAGCTCGAGGGCGCCCTCATCCGGGTCACCGCCTTCGCCAGCCTCAACCGGCAGCCCGTGGACCTGTCCCTGGCCGAGATCGTGCTCAAGGACCTGATCCCCGCCGACGGCGGCCCAGAGATCACCGGGGCCACGATCATGGCCGCGACGGCGGAGTACTACTCGCTGACCATGGAGGACCTGTGCGGCTCCTCACGGTCCCGCGTGCTGGTCACCGCACGCCAGATCGCGATGTACCTGTGCCGGGAGCTGACCGACCTGTCCCTGCCCAAGATCGGGCAGATGTTCGGTGGGCGTGACCACACCACGGTCATCCACGCCGACCGTAAGATCCGCGGGCTGATGGCCGAGCGTCGCGCGACCTACAACCAGGTCGCCGAGCTGACCAACCGCATCAAGACCCGGTCGCGCCAGTAGTGCTCAACCGCCTTGACGCATCACCCGGTCGGGTGACGGTGGTCACAGAGTCTCTGCACAGTCTGGGGACAACCCTGTGGATGACCTTGCAGGTCCGTGGACGCGGCAGGAGCTCCGGCAGGTTGTCCACCGTCGTCCACGGACCCTGTGGGTGGGCGTCCACAGCCGCCCCACACCGCGGCACGCCGTCTGACCTGCGGGAACGCCGGCCGTCCACAGGGATGCAGGCCCCTATGACGACGACTGTTGCTCTCTCTCTCAGAAAAACCTCTTGGGGTTGGGGAGCTGCCAACCTGTGGAACCCGCCCGACGGCGGTATGCGGCACACTTCCCGTCCCGGACCGCTCGCCCGACTTTCTCGAAAGGCGCCAGAACAGATGAGGTGGATGGCATGGAGCTGAGGGTTGAGCGCGATGCGCTCGCGGACGCGGTTGTCTGGACCGCTCGTTCGCTACCGGCCCGACCGCCGATGCAGGTGCTGCTCGGGCTGCTGCTGGAGACCACCGAGGCTGGGCTGTCGGTGAGCGGCTTCGACTACGAGGTCAGCTCGCAGATCAGCGTGAACGTCACGACCTCCGAGCCCGGTCGGGTGCTCGTGCCCGGTCGACTCCTGGCCGACATCGTGCGGTCGCTCCCGGCCCAGCCGGTCGACCTGCGCCTCGAGGGCTCGCGGGTGGTGCTCACCTGTGGTTCCGCGCGCTTCACGCTCCCGACGCTGCCCGTCGAGGACTACCCGGCGCTGCCGTCGATGCCGACCACCGCCGGCGCGCTCGAGAGCGACGTCTTCGCTGCAGCGGTCGCCCAGGTGGCCCTCGCCGCCGGGCGGGACGACACGCTGCCGGTGCTCACCGGGGTCCGGGTCGAGATCGAGGGCGACCAGATCACGCTCGCCGCGACCGACCGCTACCGGCTGGCTGTGCGCACGCTGGCGTGGCGCCCCGAGCAGCCCGGCATGTCGGCGACCGCCCTCGTGCCGGCCCGCACCCTGGCGGAGACGGCCAAGGCGCTCACCGGCGGGCCCGAGATCCTGCTGGCCCTGGCCACCGGCGGTGCCGGTGAAGGCATGATCGGTTTCGAGGGCGGTGGGCGACGCACCACGTCGCGCCTGCTCGAGGGCGAGTTCCCGAAGTACCGCTCGCTGTTGCCCAGTGAGAGCTCGGCCCGCGCCGAGGTCGCCACCGCGCCGCTCGCCGAGGCCGTCAAGCGCGTCGCCCTGGTGGCGGCCCGCAACGCACCGGTGCGCCTGAGCTTCTCCGCTGACGGAGTGGTGCTCGAGGCCGGCGGCCAGGACGACGCGCAGGCCTCCGAGCGGATCGAGTGCGGCTGGGAGGGCTCCGACCTGTCCGAGATGTCGATCGCCTTCAACCCGCAGTACCTCCTCGATGGGCTCGGTGCGGTCGACAGCGACATCACGACGCTGTCGTTCACCGGCCCGACCCGCCCGGCGGTGCTCACCGGCAAGCGCGACCCCGACGTGGCCGTGGCGGACTACCGCTACCTGCTGATGCCGGTGCGCCTGTCCGGCTGAGCTGGAGCCGCGTCACACGCGGCACAAGGCCAGGTCACTGGGCCTCACCTGGCGGGAGACCCCGGTCATGTCGTGCGACAGGGCGGCTACCTCGGGGTCTCCCTGTCGTGCGGTCACCCGAAGGACGTCGAGGCCTCGGTGGAGGTCCAGCGCGTACACGTAGGGGGTGTCGCGGATCCAGTACGCCGACCAGGTCCGGGGTTCCACGGGCACGTACCTCCCGATCTGACGGACGTGTCGTGGATCGCTGACGTCCAGGATGCGGACACCAGCGCCGAACCACGCTGCGGCGACGAGCTGGCGCTGCTGGGTGAACCAGTGGACGGAGCAACCTGCCCCAGGGCCTTTGCCCAGCGAGGCTGTGACGTCGGTGAGGGGGGCGACGCTGTCCAGCAGGCGCAGGGGCTGGCCTGTTCTCAATCCGCGGGCGTCGAAGGTGTGGAACCGTCCGCCGTCGCGGCATTTCTCGGTGGCGATCTCCTCGGCGGCCAGTAGGACGTCACCGGCGAGGAACCCGCTCGTCCGGGTATAGGAGATGGCTCGGGGACGCAGGCTCCCGTGCAGGGTGCCGCGCGCGACTGCGGGACTGCTGCCGGCTGCTCCTGTGGTGCTGAGGACGACGGGAGTGAGCGGCGTTGCCCGCGCGGTCCGGGCCGCGATGGCGGGGCCAAACGAGGTCAACCTGCTGATCGCGACCGAGACGAGCCCTTTGTCTCCGGTCAGCCAGAGGAGACCCTGGTCGTCCACGTCGACGTCATGCAGCAGTCCGGAGGAGGCGGGAAGCGGGATCCGGTGCACAGTGGGGCGGGCGAGATCACGGAGGTCCACGGCGACCAAGGTCGCGCCCCCGGTGGCGTAGATCCAGCGGCACTGCAGCAGGCAGGTCGTGGTGTGACCCGCGCCGTCCGGAAGCGAGATGTGGGCGACTGGAACCGGGCGGGCCTTGTCGACCGTCGACACGACCACGAGCTGACCGCCCAACGGACTGCCGGGCGCCGAGAGGGGGACGTCGGTGCTGAGCAGCGCCAGTGAGGAGGATCCGTCGAGGTCCTCGTTCTGGTAGGTCGGCAGGGGGAGCCGGCCGACCTCACGCGGAGCGGCGGCATCGGAGATGTCGTAGATCAGGAAGCTGGTGGCGGAGGAGACGTAGAGCCAACGCGGCTTGCCGGCCTCCTCGATGACCTTGGCGCTCACCGCTCCGGGGACCGTGATCGTGCGCACCAGCTCGAGGCCCTTGTCCGCCGCGGCCGAAGCAGGCTGGCCGGTCGGCAACAGGAAGACGAGGACGGCGAGCAGGGGCACGCGGCGCCGGGAGCGGGAAGTCCGGGAAGGTGATCGCATGACAAAGAGAGCCCGGACAGGCGTCCCGGGTTCACGCTCGGGAAGCCGGAGAACGCGGTGGGGCACGACCGCCGGGTAGGTTCCGGGAACGACGTGAGGAGATGTTGTGGCGACGCTGGGGATGATCGGGCTGGGCCGGATGGGCGGCAACATGGCCGAGCGGCTCCGACGCGGCGGCCACACGGTCGTCGGTTACGACCGGGCCGCCGGCCTGCGCGACGTCGACAGCCTCGAGGCGCTCCTCGCCGCGCTGCCGTCCCCGAAGGTGGTCTGGGTCATGGTGCCGGCGGGTGAGCCGACCTACGAGACGATCGATGCCCTGAGGGCGTTGCTCGGCAGCGGGGACGTGGTAGTCGACGGCGGCAACTCGCGTTACACCGACGACCAGCGGCACGCGGTCGACCTGGCGGAGAAGGGGATCGGCTTCGTCGACGCCGGGGTGAGCGGCGGGGTGTGGGGCCTCACCGAGGGCTACGCCCTCATGGTCGGGGGGAAACCGGAGGACGTCGCGAAGGTGCAGCCGTTCTTCGACGTCCTCAAGCCTGAGGGCACGTCGGGCTTCGTGCACGCCGGCGTCGTCGGAGCAGGCCACTTCGCGAAGATGGTCCACAACGGCATCGAGTACGGCCTGATGCAGGCCTACGCCGAGGGCTGGGAGCTGATGGAGGCCACCGACCTCATCACCGACGTCCCGGCCGTGGTCGCGAGTTGGCAGCAGGGGACGGACATCCGGTCCTGGCTGCTCGACCTGATGGTGCGGGCGCTGGACGAGGACCCGCATCTTGCGCAGCTCAAGGGCTACGCGCAGGACTCCGGTGAGGGCCGCTGGACCGTGCAGGCCGGCCTCGACCACGCCGTACCCCTGCCTGTCATCACGGCGGCGCTGTATGCGCGCTTCGCGAGCCGGCAGGACGACAGCCCGGCGATGAAGGTGATCGCCGCCCTGCGCAACCAGTTCGGTGGGCACGCGGTGACCAGCGCGGCGGGGTCTGACGACAAGGGTGCGGACGCGCCGGGCGCCGACGTGCGGCCGCCGGCGGTCTAGTGCACGTCTCGGCAATGTCGCTCACCGACTTCCGGTCCTGGACGCAGCTCGACCTCGAGCTGGCGCCCGGACCGACCGCGCTCGTCGGCAGCAACGGCCAGGGAAAGACCAACATCGTCGAGGCACTTCTGTACGTCGCAACCCTCGGTTCCCACCGCGTCAGCACCGACGCACCGCTGGTCCGTCAGGGAGCGGAACGGGCAATCGTGCGGGCCCGGGTCGAACGCGATGAGCGCGCGACCCTCGTCGAGCTGGAGCTCAACCCGGGCAAGGCGAACCGCGCTCGCATCAACCGTGGGTCGGTGCCGCGAGCCCGAGAAGTGCTGGGGTTGTTGAGGACTGTGCTCTTTGCCCCTGAGGACTTGGCTCTCGTCAAGGGCGATCCGAGCGAGCGCCGGCGGTTCCTCGACGACCTGCTCGTCGCCCGGGCACCCCGGATGGCGGGGGTGCGGGCGGATTACGAGCGGGTGCTCAAACAGCGCAACGCGCTGCTGAAGACGGCCTTCCTCGCCAGGCGTTCCGGGGGCGGGGACATGCGGACCCTGGATGTGTGGGACGCCCACCTTGCGCAGACCGGAGCGGAGCTGCTCTCGGCCCGGATGGCGTTGGTGGAGGACCTGGTGCCGCTGGCCGACCTTGCCTACCGGGAGGTGTCGAAGGGCCAGGGCGAGCTGGCGCTTGCCTACAAGTGCTCCCTCGGTGACGCGATGCCGACGTCGCGACCTACAGCGTCCGCGACGTCCCCGGCCACTGGGGCGGACCGGGAGGTGCTGGGGGCGGCGCTGCTCTCGGAGCTGGCCCGGGTCCGACAGCAGGAGGTCGAGCGAGGGGTCTCTCTCGTCGGCCCGCACCGCGATGACCTGGTGCTCACGTTGGGGTCGCTGCCGGTCAAGGGCTATGCCTCCCACGGGGAGTCGTGGAGTGTGGCCCTGGCACTCCGGCTTGCGTCGTACGAGCTGTTGAAGAGTGACGGGGGGGAGCCGGTGCTGGTGCTCGATGACGTGTTCGCCGAGCTCGACACCGGGCGGCGTGAGCGGCTCGCGAGCCTGGTGCAGGGGGCTGAGCAGGTGATCGTCACGGCGGCGGTGCCGGGGGACGTGCCCGAGCAGTTGCTCGGTGGCAGGTACGACGTGCACGACGGGAGCGTCACCCGTGTCCGATGACGCCGACGGCCCGGAGCTGACCGGACCGGACCTGGTGCGCAAGGCGCTGGCTGAGGCGAAGGCCGCCTCGCGGGCGAAGGGGATCGCGCCGCGCAAGACCCGCAAGGTCACGCCGCTGCGCTCGACGGGGGACGCGCGCGACCCGGTGACGTTCGGGGCCGCGATCACCCGGCTGGTCGCGGAGCGCGGCTGGCAGGAGACCACCACCGCGGCGGGGGTGCTCGCGAACTGGGACCGGGTCGTCGGCCCGGAGATCGCCGACCACTGCCAGCCGGTGTCGCTCGTTGACGGCGAGCTGGTGCTCGTCGCCGAGTCGACCGCCTGGGCGACCCAGCTGCGGCTGCTCACCAAGACGCTGGTCGTCCGGGTGCGCGAGCACTCCGGGGAAGGCGTCGTGACCAAGATCGTGGTGCGCGGTCCGGCTCAGCCCGACTGGCGCAAGGGGCCTCGACGGGTGCAGGGCCGGGGTCCGCGGGACACCTACGGCTGAGGATTTCGCTGCTGGGCGGACCGGGGGCGGGGTCGGTGGGGGGTCACCGGAGAAGGGGCTCGAGGCGGCACGCGGGTCCACAGGCCCGTTCCTGAGCGGGAACCGTCGTCGGGTACGGCTATGATCCGGATAAGATCCGGACAACACGTCGTCGCTGGGGTCACCTGGCGCCGACGCGACGAGCGCCCCTCCGGGGCCGTCGGGACAGTGCGCCCACCGAGGTGGGCAGAGCGGAGCCCTGCGCATGGTGGACGAGCCGAACCCTGTCGACGTGGACGTGGACGCGTCTGAAGCAGGTGCCGTCGCGACGGTGCCGGCCGTGGTGCCGGCCGTGAAGGCGCCGCTGCCACCGGACACCTACGGGGCGTCGTCGATCACCGTCCTGGAAGGCCTGGAGGCGGTCCGCAAGCGTCCCGGCATGTACATCGGCTCCACGGGCGAGCGGGGCCTGCACCACCTGGTCTACGAGATCGTCGACAACGCCGTCGATGAGGCGCTGGCCGG
>JANOTZ010000048.1:0-5284 GCA_031416735.1 Frankiales bacterium | reverse complement strand
CGACGTGGCTCCGGTCGGGGCTCCACGACGGATAGATCGCCTCGCCCGTGAGCAACTGCTGGGGGGCTCGACCGGGCCCGCCGGTCCACAGGCCCCCGCCCTGGCGGGACCAGACAACCAGCGCGGCCGGCACCGGCGGCGCCACGCCGACCGTCACCGTCGCGGTGTCACTGGCGCCCACATTGTCGGTCGCGGTGTACGTGAAGCTGTCAAACCCGGAGAAGCCCGAGGCGGGCGTGTAGGTCAGCGCGCCGTCCGGGGCGAGCACGACGGCACCGTTTGTGGGCGTTGTCAGCACGGCGGCGGCGAGCGGACCGCTCTCGGGATCGTTGTCGTTGCCGAGCACCCCGGGTGCAGCGATCACCAGTGGGACGTCCTGCGTGGTGTCGTACCGGTCGTCACCGGCGACGGGCGGCTCGTTCGGCGGGGCGGCGAAGGTCGCGGTGGCGCCCCGGTCCGCGGCCATCGTCAGGTTGCAGGTCGTGCCGGTGCAGTCGCCGCTGAAACCGGTGAACGTCGAGGGCGCCGTCGGCGCTGCCGTCAGCGTCACCTGCGTGCCCTCGGCGAAGGCGGCACTGCAGGTGGGCGGGCAGCTGATCGCCGCGGGGGTGGAGGTCACCGTGCCCGCGCCGGTCCCGGCGCTCGTCACCGTCAGGGTGTGCTGCGGCGGGGGCGGACCGACGTCCAAGCCAGTGCGGATGAAGACGTCCGGGCGGCTGTTCGTGTCGCCGGCGACGAGGTTCGAGGCCCCCCCTCCGAACAGCACCACCGCCGCGCCGTCGCTGACGGCGCTGGGGAACAGGTAGCTGTTCGGCTGAGTGCCGTCGAGGGCCATCGCGACCCGCGCCGTGATCGGGTTGGCGCCCAGCGAGCGTACAAAGGCGTCGTCGTGCCCGTTGGTGTCGCCCGCCACCAGGTTGCCGTCGCCGCCGACGAAGGTCAGAAACCCAGAGTCGGTGGAGAAGCGCGGGCTTTCGGTCCGGCCCGTTCCCGCGGTGCCGGCCAGCGTCACGTTGATCGCCTGCCATGCCCCGCTGGTGCGGTCAATCACGAAAACGTCCTCGTCGAAACCCGAGTCGGGCAGCAGCAGGTCGTTCTCGAACGAAGTGAACGCGAGGTAGCGCCCGTCGGGGCTGAAGGCGGGGTCCATCGGGTAGCTGTCGCGGCCGCCCGGCGTGTCGCCTAGCGGCGTCTTGGTGGTACTGCCGCGGGACTTCAGGAAGAGCTCACGCTCGTTGTGCCCGACGGTCACGCCCTCGTCGTTCTGCCGGCTGATCCACGCGACGAACTGCCCGTCACCGCTCAGGCCGTGTTCCTGCATGAGCGCGAAGTTGGACACCGCCTCGGTCAGGCCGGCAGCACGGTCGCGGAGCCAAATGCGAGGGACGGTGGAGCCGAACGTGCCGTGCCAGGTCACCACGTTTCCGTCGTCGCTGATCCGAGGCGCCGACCCGCCGCTCGCCGCGGTCGACCCGGGGCCGACGCTGACCAGCTCGAGGCTGGTTGCCCCCGCTTCGTCGAAGATGCCGTCGGCGTCGGAGTCGCGGTCGCGGACGTAGACGTCCGAGGCCCCGTTCGTGTCGGCAGGGCCGTACGTGCGCGTCGTGGCAAGGACGACGTGGCGGCCGCTCGGCGTCATGCGAGCCGACCAGGTGATGTCACCACTGGTCGCGCCCACGTCCTGCTGCACCCGCTGCCCGGTCGTACGGTCGAGCGTCCAGGCGGCTGCGTGCGCGGTGTAGACCACATGACGCCCGTCGGCGCTGAGGTCCGCGGGAAACGAGTCACCGGTGATCTGAGCGCCCAGCGGCGTCAGGTTGACACGCTCGATGCCGTTCGCGGGGACCGCGGCCTGCGCCGACGGCAAGGCGAGGATCGACACCCCCACCGCAGAAGCGACGATTCCTGAAAGGACGCGACGGTGGGAGGGCATAGGATCCACCTTCCAGTTGGATGTGGTCTTTCCAGACTGGGACTGGGCGGTCCTGACAACCATCGCCAAAAGTGTGAAACTCGCCGTCCTTTGTGACTAGGCCGTGACTAGCCGGCGGGTCGTGGCCGGGCCCGGTCATCACGTGTGGTCACGGCGATGCGCGCGATGGTCCTGAAGGTGCCCGGCCGGCGTCCCGAGGTCTGCGAGCATGTCGAAGGTCCGGCGGGAACATTCCGCACTCCGTCTGAGCTGCTTCATTGGGGGCGCCCGAAGGGATTCGGCTGCAGCCGTTGTTACCGAACCCGGTAACAACGGCCCTGACCTGCGGCTATAAGTGTGCGCCCGAAGGGATTCGAACCCCTAACCTCTTGATCCGTAGGGCCGCGCGGCACATCTCGTTCCGTACTTCGAGGTCCCAAACCGTAGCATTGACAGGCCATCTCGGGAACCGTCGATGTCGACGAGTGTCAGCTAGTACGGCGTGGATGTCTCGAGTCCGTGAGCAATCTGTGAGCAAGGTGCCTCCGCCACCGGAGTCAGCTTGCATCAGCCTCGTTCTCTCCGCGGCGGTGCCTGATCCCGACTCGACTCCGGCTCCCAGCCAGCGCCATGGCGACGCTGGACCGGGTGCGCGGGGCGAGGCAAACCCCGTGCCGTGCATCAGCTTCGTTCCAGGAAACAGCTTTCAGTCGAGGTCATCCAGGCAGGCGAGAAGTTCCTCGAAGAGGATCGCGACAGAGCCTCTGACAGTGTCCGGATCGGCGAGATTCCCCACGCCGACGCCGGCCAGGCTCGCGATGAGTCCTGCCGGATCGCGTCCGTCGCGCTGGAGTGCATCGATCGCCGCTGTCGTCACAGCGCCGGCAAGGGAATCGCGGGCGAGGTCCGCGAGCCGCTGTGCCATCGCCTCGGTTGGGGTTGCCTGGAGAAGGCGGAGCACGTCGAGGCCGTCCTTCGGCTGGTGCCGTCCAGGGGCGTCTCGTCTCTCCTCGATCTTGGTGACCTTGGCGACCAGCAGGGCGGCGGGGCCGGCAACGCGCAGGCGGACGGTCCGCTTGTCAGCGGCGTCGAACGAGACGATCTCGTGAACTTCGTTGTCGACCAAGGCTGGTTCGAGACCCGTCGTGCGGCGTGCTGCGCGGTTGCCGTGGATCGGTATGCGTGCGGATCGCCGGCTGCTCCCGCCGCTGAGTGCCTCGGGGACCATGAGGTCGACCGCGACGCCAAAACGTCCGCGCCACGCTCCAGGGTTGGCCGCCAGTCGAACCCCGCTCCACGAAGGGCATCCTCCAGCAGAGGCTCGTCGAGGAGCTTGGCTGGGAACAGAGCAAGGTCAGCATCGGTGGTGGTCGGCACGACGATCAGGTCGGCGTCGCCGGTGTGGAGGTACACCGCCTGGGCGCCGACCAGAACCAAGGCGTCGAGGTGGCGGTGGAGTGCTCCGAGGGCATCCAGCAGCACGGACCGTGCAAGGACGTACTCCGGCGGCGGGGTGGAGCTCATCGCGTCCACCCTTCATCGTTGCTGGCCAGCACTTCGATGAGCGAGGCGCCTTCCTCGGGCGCGCGGCCTGGACCGGTGAGCAGGTCGACAACGACCTGGCTGGGGGCGGCGAAGGTGAGGCGGTCCTTGACCTTCGCACCGCGATACACCACCGCGTCGAAGGGCTCGACCAGCACCACGTTCGCGCCGCGATCCACAGCACGCAGTTGCAGGCTCCCGGCGGCGGCGGTGGCGTCGGGCACGTAGATCGTCAGCAAGGCAAGAGGGCCGACAGCAGCTTGCCCGCGCGGCAGGTACGGACGCGTCGCCGCTTCGGCGGTGATGGCGTAGCGGCCGTCGTACTTCTTGAGCGTGGTCAGCACCTGATCGATGCCCCGCGCGGCGAGCATCGGTACCGCCTGATTGGTGGAGGTCAGCCCGTAGTCCGCCGTCCACCGCCGAGCCAGCGACAGCTTGCGGACGGCGACGACGCCGCCGGCCGCGTCGCGTTCGATGAGGTCTTCGCGGACCAGCAGCTCGAGCACGCGGGAACTCGTGGCAGCCGCGACCTCCGCCCGGTCGGCGAGCTCACGGACGCCGAACGGTAGGGGGGCATCGAGCAGAGCGCGGACGACCCGCGCCGCGCCAGGACCCTTGAGTGACTTCAGGCGCCGGTCGGCGGTGTTGGTGTAGGGGTTGCGGCTGGCGCCGTTGCGGTCGATGAAGACAGCCGGACGATCGAGCTGCACGCGCAGGTTGCCCGTCATGTCGAACCATCCTGCACCGGCGGCGGCGAGCAGTTCGCGGGTGCGCGGCGACAGGAACGGCGCCGCCACCAGAGTGACGGTGTTGCCACCGACGCGACACCCATCGAGGCGGCGAAGGACGTTGGGCACATCGCGAGGTTCGACCACACGCTTCGCCTCGACACGCACGTTCGTCGTAGTGCCGTCCGGAGCCTGCAGAGTCCACACCCCATCGGGCTGCGCCAACGCTGCCGGCGCCGTCGTGAGCGACCATGACGCGGGCAGGGCTGAGCTCAGGGCCGCGCGCAGAGCCGCCAGCACCTCTGTTTCGCGAACTTCCTTGTTCCGCATCACGTGGAACAGCCTATCGTGCGGAACATGCAGGGAGCAACGGGGCATCGGGCAGGGGCTGTCCTCCACGTCGCCGGCCAGCAGGTGCGCGCCCCGCGGCAGAAGCGGACGTTCGCCCGCGAGCCCCCAGCCGGGCAGCGCGATCTGGCCGTCTCGGCCATGCCCCGCCCACCTCAGCGACATGCGACCTGTGAGGCTGCTCCACCGATCGCACCGTGGCGGGTGCACTCACTTCGCCGCCGGCGACAGGCCGACACCTGTCGGTACTCGGTCAGGCGGGGTTGGCCGTCGCGCCGGACGACAACGCCCGGCCGATGGCGGCCAGCGCCAGTGCGGCAGCCTCCTCCGGCCTGCAGTCGGCTCCCTGTGCGGACCACTGCTGGAACCCCTCGTCACCGAGTTGGGTGCGCAGTCGGCGCTCCGCGTCGGCCAGCAGTTGCGCGTCAGATCCGAATGCCGGCACGCCTACGCTGCCGGCACTCGTCGCGCCGTGCAGCAGGGCGGCGTCCTCCGGCGAGCCTGTCCGCTCGAGCAGATCCACGAGCGTGCGCAGCGTGACCCACTCGGCCGTCCACGTGCCCGTGACCATCCAGTCACGGATGACCTGCTCGTACGCCACCAGCGCCTCAACGGGCGGACGGTGCCGCGCGGCAAGTGTGGCGAGGGTGACCCGCGCCAGGCCGACAACCATGGGAGCACGGCTGGCGAGTCCCAGTCCGACGGCCTCGTGCAGATGACGCTCGGCCGCGGGTGCGTCTTCACCTGCCTGCAC
>JANOTZ010000047.1:0-2103 GCA_031416735.1 Frankiales bacterium | reverse complement strand
CTCACCCTCCCGCCAACGCCCGCCCGCGTAGGCGATGCCCACGAGCAGCCAGAGCGCGATCGGCAGGTGCATGGTGCAGCCCGCAGTCGCGGTGCCCGTCCTCGTTGGCGTCGCCACGGACCGCGTCATCGCGGGCCTCCTCGGCGTCGGACTTCTCCGGCTCGGTGCCCTCGTGGTCAGCGTCCTCAGCCTCGTCG
Source organism: Frankiales bacterium (assembly GCA_031416735.1). GTDB lineage: Bacteria > Actinomycetota > Actinomycetes > Mycobacteriales > SCTD01 > RYN-111. The sequence continues at coordinate 1,906 of JANOTZ010000047.1, read as the reverse complement.
ACCTCATTGGCCTCGTTGGCGTCCTCGTCAGCGTCCTCCGCCTCGGGGCTGTGGGACGGGCACGGCTTCGGGCTCTCGGTCGGCGTGGTCTCGTCGGCGTCCTCGGTCTTCGCGGACGCGGTCGGGACGACCGGCGCGACCACGGGGGCGGTCACGGAACCTTGAGCGTCGTCGTCCTGCTCGTGCGAAGAGGAGACGGTCTGGGTCGCCGGGCTGTCGCCGCCCGGCAGGGCGACGGCCGCGCCGGCCGCTCCGAGCGTGACGACGGCTACGCCGCCGACGAAGGCCGCTTTGCCGGCGACACTGGCTGCGGCGAGCTTGCTGCTCAGCAGGGTGAAAAGGTCCATCGGGGGTCGTCCTCCACTTGTCGGCTGCTCACCGGCCTACCGAGGGGGTAGGCCGGTGAGCTTTGCTGACTGCCGTTGCCGGCAGGTCGCCCAGTTCGGCGAGGTCAGTGGGGTGATCGACGCCGGGCTGCCGAGGGTTACGGCCCGCTGAAGAAACTTCTCAGATCTTGCGGAGCACCGTGACGACGCGACCGAGGATGGTCGCCTCATCGCCCGGGATGGGGGCGAACGCCTCGTTGTGCGGCAGCAGCCACACGTGCCCGTCGCGCCGCTTGTAGGTCTTCACGGTCGCCTCGCCGTCGATCATGGCGGCGACGATGTCACCGTTGTCGGCGGTGGCCTGCTGGCGCACGACGACCCAGTCGCCGTCGGTGATGGCGGCGTCGATCATCGACTCGCCGACCACCTTGAGCAGGAACAGGGTGCCCTGGCCGACCAGCTCGCGGGGCAGCGGGAAGACCTCCTCGACGGCCTGCTCGGCGAGGATCGGGCCGCCGGCGGCGATCCGGCCCAGCACCGGCACGTAGGCCGGCTTCGGGAAGGCGCTGTGCTGCTGGCCGTCCTCGAGCGGGTTCCGGTAGGACTCGCCGGGCAGCCGGACGTCCACGGCGCGCGGCTTGGTCGCGTCGCGGCGCAGGAAGCCCTTCTTCTGCAGGCTGATCAGCTGGTAGGACACGCTGCTCGTGCTCGCCAGCCCGACGGCGTCGCCGATCTCCCGGATCGTGGGCGGGAAGCCCTTGATCTCGACCGACTCCTTGATGAACTCCAAGATCTTGCGCTGCCGGACGGTCAGGCCCTCGTCGTCAGCCGGCCCGTCGGGCAGGTTGTGGATGAAGGTGGTCTTGGGCGGAACGCCGGCCTTGCGCCCAGGGCGGGATCGGGTCGCCACCGGCGTCGGGGCTCCCGTCGCTGCCTCCGGGGTGGGGTTCGGCTTGCTGGCATCCAGGCTGTCAACCACGTCGTGCTCCTCTCGCCCCGGGCCGCTCGCCGGTCCGGTGATCTCGGGTCGGACGGTAACCCGTCCAGGCCCGCTTCTCAAACATTTGTTCGACGTGTCGTGGATTTTGTCGGAGGCCTCTGTTAGACAGGGGCTCAGACATTCGATCGAACAATCGTTCGACCAGGACACGAGGAGCATGACATGGCCGGGATCGCCTCCCCGAGCACACTGCGGTTCGACGCGCCGATCGGCGTGCACCCCCGACCGAGCGTGGTGCGCCTCACCCGGCGTGGCCGCGGGGTGGTGCTGCTGGCGCTGGTGACCCTGCTGCTGCTTGCCTTCACCCTCGGCCGCACCGGCGACTCGCAGGCCTCCACCGACAGCACGCCGAAGGCCCTGTACGTCGCAACGACCGTCCAGCAGGGCGAGACGCTCTGGGCGGTGGCCCAGCGGGTCGCCCCCGGCCGCGACCCCCGGGCGGTCATCGCGCAGATCCGCGAGCTCAACCACCTCGACAGCGCCGCGGTGCAGGCCGGGCAGCAGCTGCTCCTGCCGCGGGCCGCCTGACCGCTCGCCGAGCACGGACCCGAGCGGTCCCGAGCGCGGACCGGCAGGGAGC
>JANOTZ010000046.1:0-2279 GCA_031416735.1 Frankiales bacterium | reverse complement strand
TGCGTCCGGCGAGATTGACATTCTGCCTCGTTCGACAGACTCCGCAGAGTCTCGCCGACACTCGTTCCAACGCGGAGCGGAGACGGGTCGTAACCGCCAAGCGCGTTCCCAGAACCACACCCCTGCGTGCGGTACTTGACCTGCTCGACCTTGTCGACGGTGTACCCGAGACCCTGCACATGCGGCGCGCTGATCGGAGCGAACAGGACGACGAGCGCGAGTAGCAGCAACAGACGTGGGAGCCAGATGGAAACGAGGGGCCTTGTCAGCTGGGGCAGCGTCGCATTGGTCACCGTGGCAGGCTCCCACGTGGAGCAGCGAGCGCAAGGGAGGTTCCGCGCAAGCCCCGCTGTGCCGACGGCTAGAGCCGCCTACCCTCGACCGTGTGACGGGAGACATGACACGGCATCAGGCCCGCAAGTTGCTGGCGACCACGCTGCTCGCCTCAACTTGCGTGAGTGTTGGCGCCCCACTGTTCATGGTGTTCACGCCTGGAATGCTTATGTTCTTCCTGGGCATCGCCCTGACCGTGTATGCGGGCAAGCAGCGAGACGCGCTCGGCATGAGCGACGAGTCGAACCCGGTCACCTGGATGGTCATTCGCAGCGAGGTCGAGGCGTCCGCTGGCACCCTTGGGGTGTCCATCGTGTGGCTCCAAGTCTTTCGGATCACCATCGCCGTGGGGAGCCTCTGCGCGATTCTCGCGATCCTGATCACGGACGGTCTGGGCACTTCGGGCTGGATGTAGTCGCACCGCACGCTTGAGGAGCGACATCTAGTCTCACTAGGGTGAGCACGGATCTTCGCCCGGCGAGAGCGGGGCACAGGTAGCGCTCCACCTAACGTCGCTAGGTCTGTCCGCATCTTCAGCCACTCGTCCTCGCCCAGTCGTCGACCGTCACCTGTCGAAGGCTAATCCCCGGGAGGACGTCACTCGGGCCAGCGGTGAAGAGCGCCTGCTGGCCACCCGGGCCGTGCACCGCTGGCGGCGAGGTAGTCCGTTGTTATCCGATCGACCCGGTGAGTCGCGTCAGGACGCGAGTCGCGGCACCTACTCTCGCGGCGTGGTCAATGAGCAAAGCTGCGTAGCTGCCGGCTGGGGTCTGCCTTTCGGGTCCGTCTTTCTTGGCTGGTTCGCGCTCCTCCTCTTCCCGCCGTTCCTGGGTGCCGTCCCCGGTTTGGCTGTGGCCTCGGCCGGTTCCCTCGGAGGCATGATCACTGTGATGAGCCCTCGATCCGCGACGCAGAGAGTGCTCGGCGGCATCGCCTGCCTGAGTCTGCCCGTGAGCATCGCTTTCGTGGCCTTCCGTCCGTTGTGGATGAGCGACCTAGTACTCGCGCCCTGGGCGTGGCTGCTCTACGCACTGTCCCCCGGGTAGTGAGCTAGGGGTCGGCCCACCAGGCGGTGAGCGAGGCGCAAGTCACCACCCTGACGAAGGGCGTACCTGCCTGGCCCTTCATGAACACCTTGATAGCGCCGCCTCCTCGACGTTCCCGCGGGAACGTCGGACCGCGAAGAGCGCCTGCTCGTCCCCAGGTTCCGCGCCGGGAGGGTGCGAGATAGCCCGTCGCTATCTGTTCGCCCTGGATGCCGCTCGCCGCCCCGGCGGGCGCCGATGGTGGCGGCTCGCGTGGCGTTGTCCCTACCCGGCAGCGCTGACGACCCAAAGGAGCACCGCGACGGTAACGACGGTGAAGAGTGCAAGTTGCAGGCGAACCGCCCAGTTCAGTGGACGGGAATCCTTGAGGTAGGGCTGAGAGATCCGGTACGGGTGTCCAAGCGTGCATACAAGAGCAGCTACGTACATGGCGCCAACACTGATGGCGACGGCACGGTCGCCGGGGGGACTGATCAAGGTCTTGATGCTGCCCACAAGGGCGAGCGCAGGCCAGGTGAGCGCGGCCTCCCTCAAGGCGGGCCGAGGGGCTGTGCCTCGCTCACTGTCAACGGCCAGCAGGATCTCCCGGTAGGCGGACATCAGTTCTCCAGGCTCGTGGACACGAGTTCTCCCGGTGGGCGGACAGCTGATCTCCAGTAGTACTCAGGTCAGGGGCACCACTCCCTTGCCGGCGAGGGCCTCGGCGAGACGCTGAGACCTGCCGTCGGTGAGGACCTGGTGGGCGTGGTGCAGCAGCCGGTCGACCGTCGTGGTGGCGAGCGTCTTGGGCATGATGGTGTCGAAGCCGGACGGTTTGATGTTGGACGTCACGGCGACGGATCGTCGTTCGTAGGCGGCGTCGATGACTCGGTAGAAGGCTTCGGCGGCGTCTTGGCCTGC
>JANOTZ010000045.1:0-16743 GCA_031416735.1 Frankiales bacterium | reverse complement strand
TACGGCGGCTGGACCCTGCAACCCCACCCCGACGGCAGCGTCACCTGGACCAGCCCGATGGGCCGCACCTTCACCCGACCCTCCCGCACCGAACCCGCCGACCTCACCGACCTACGCCCACCACCCCGCCGTACCCCGGGTTCTGGGCACGGCAGCGGGGAAGACGCCGACCCAGACGCGGGATCCGGCAGCTAGCCGAGACGGTGGCTGTTGGGAGGCGCCCGCGGAAGCGTCCCCACAGCACGGAGCTGCTGCTTGCAGCCAAATGTGTTACATGTAACACTGCCGTATGGTCAAACCGGATCGCCCGTCAGTCCGCGATCGCGTGCGAACACACCGAGAGCGGCTGCGAGCCCAAGGATTGCGCCCCATTCAGATCTGGGTTCCGGACGTGCGTGCCGCTGGTTTTGCCGAGGCAGCGCACCGCCAGTCCGTGGACGTCGCGGCCAGCGTGCATGCCTCCGATGACCAGGCCTTCATCGATGCCCTCAGTCAGGACGACGATTGAGACGCGGAGAGATCTGGACGGCTGCGGCCGGGAGCGGATATGCAGGCGAGCCTCGACCGGTCGTCATCATCCAAGACGATCGCTTCGACGCCACTGGCTCAGTCACGCTGTGCGCCTTCACGACGGACCCGACTGAAGCGCCGTTGATCCGCCTCCGCGTCCAGCCAGACGACCTGAACGGGCTACGCGAGGTGAGCGCGCTGATGGTGGACAAACTCACCACCGTGCCTCGGTCCAAGCTCGACCAACGCGTCGGCCAACTTTCGGACGAGGACATGGTCCGACTCATGCGTGCCGTGGTCGTGTTCCTCGGGCTCGCCGGCTCTTGACGAAGAGGGCCGGCTCCTAGCGGCCGAGTCTCAGCTGGCCTGTTCCTCGGTGAGTGACGCGACGGGGGGCAGCGCGGCCATCCGCACGTCGGAGGTGTGTACGTCGAAATCCTCGCCAGCGCGGGTGTACTGCACGAGCCGGTCCCCACGAGCGGCAAGACGGTGCCGGTCCAGCGCGGCGGCGAGTACCTCGGCGGACATCCGCCCGAGCAGCGCGTCGGCGTGGTGACGGTGCCGGCGCTCACCGATGTCGGCCTGGGCCATGGCGTCGAGGCCTACCAGGGTCAGCACGTCGATGAGCATGGCGATCTCGAGGCCGTAGCCGGTGGCGAACGGGAGCCGGGCCAGGAGCTCACGGCGGGCGGCGAGCTCACCTGACAGCGGTTGTACGAATCCGGCGAGCGCGGGCCACCAGGCGTTGAGCAGCGGCCGGGCCAGCAGCTCGGTCACCCGACCTCCGCTGCCGTGGTGCAGGACGCCGTCGATGGTCAGGGGCCGGTCGAAAGCGGCCTTGACGAACTGCACGGACGGCTCGAGGAGCAAGGGGGTCAACAGCGCGGTGGCTGTCGCCGCACGGGAGGGCAGCACGTCAGCGTCGAGGAAGACCAGCAGGTCACCGGCGGCCTCCTGCTGCGCCCACCAGAGCGCGCCACCCTTACCGGTCGGGTGCTGACCGAAGGCGATCGACGGCAGGTGGATCACGCGAGCCCCGGCGGCGGCGGCGGCTTTCGCCGTACCGTCGGTCGAGCCTCCGTCGACGACGAGGACCTCATCGACAAGGCCCGTCGGGACGAGCTCCTGCACAAGTGGCCCGACCACGCCGGCGACGGTCGATTCCTCATCGAGGGCCGGCACGATCACCGAGACCGTGCGCCCGTCTTTGGCAGCCACGAGGTCCCTGATCGGCACCGCCGGCCAGGTCGACCGGCGCTGCCACCAGGAGGGGAGAGGATCGAGCACCCCTCCACGGTATCCGCGCTGCTAGCGTCCACGTGGTGAGCGAGCCGGGGCAGGTCGATGTGGACGCCGCCGCGCACGCGGTGCGTGACCTGCTGACCGCCCTCGGACAGGACCCGGACAGCCCTCATCTGCGGCGTACGCCGGCCCGGGTGGCGAAGGCCTTCGAGGAGCTCCTGACCCCGACCGACGTCGACCCGACGACGTTCCCCAACGAAGAGGCGTACGACGAGCTCGTACTGGTGCGCGACATCCCGTTCCACAGCCTGTGCGAGCACCACCTGCTGCCGTTCGTGGGGAAGGCGCACGTCGCCTATCTGCCCCGGGACCGCATCGTCGGACTGTCGAAGCTGGCCAGGGTGGTCGAGCACTTCAGTCGGTCGCTGCAGGTGCAGGAACGGATGACGCAGCAGATCGCCAACTGGCTGCAGGATCAGCTCACCCCCCGCGGCGTCGGTGTGGTGCTCGAGGCCGAACACATGTGCATGCGACTGCGCGGGGTGCGCGTCCCCGGGACCATGACCGTCACGTCGAGCCTGCGGGGGGCGCTGCGCGACGACGCCCGCACCCGCGCCGAGTTCCTCGACCTGGTCCGCTGACGCTCGGTCCACCGAGACCCGGAGCGCTCGCCTCCCACCTTTTCGGACCCCGGTCTGCGGCACTGGAGGGGCAGCCTGCAGACTGCGCTCGAACGCGTCACCCACTGAGGAGCCGCACATGCCCCAGGACCCGCGAGCCGACGAGACCCGTCAGATCCAGCATGTCCGCGAGGACCTGACGCGGGAGTTCACCGGCGTCGCTCCCGACGTGGTCGAGGAGCAGGTCGCCCAGGTCGCGGACGCCTTCCAGACGGCCCGGGTCCGCTCGTTCGTGCCGGTGCTCGTCCGCCGGCAGGCCAGAGAGCGCCTGCAGCACCTCGGCTGATCCACCGCGAGTCAGGCGCCAGCCACTGGCCAGGCAAGGCGCGTGGCGAGCGCCAGCCAGCGCCCAGCCGAGCAGCGAGTCGGCCACGCCCGGGCCTTGGTGTTCACTCGATGTGTGGAGCAACCTCTCGTCGCCGACCTGCCGCCTGAGCCGGCGCGGGAGTCCCCCGCTGCGGCTCTCGGGTCCAGCCCCGGCCGTTTCCTCAACCGCGAGATCTCCTGGCTCGACTTCAACCAGCGCGTGCTGGCCCTCTCCCAGGACCCGACGCTGCCGCTGTTGGAGCGCAACAAGTTCCTGGCGATCTTCGCCACCAACCTCGACGAGTTCTTCATGGTTCGCGTCGCGGGCCTGATGCGCCGCCTGGAGACCGGGCTGGGGGTGCGCAGCTCGGACGGTCTCGGCACCCGTCAGCAACTGGAGCTGATCCGCACCAAGGCCCGGGAGCTCTCCCAGGAGCACGCCCGTACCTTCCTGGACCAGGTGCAGCCCGCCCTCGCCGAGGCCGGCATCGAGCTGAAGTCCTGGGACGGCCTCCCGGCCAGCGAGCAGCTCCGCCTGCACGGCTGGTTCCGGGACCGGGTGTTCCCCGTCCTCACCCCGCTGGCCGTCGACCCGGCCCATCCGTTCCCCTACATCAGCGGACTCTCCCTGAACCTGGCCGTCCTGGTGCGCGACCCGACGACCGGCAGCGAGCGGTTCGCCCGGGTGAAGGTGCCCGACAACGTCGGGCGTTTCGTAGAGGTCCAGGGCTCGGCGGGAACCGCCTGCTTCCTGCCGCTCGAGGAGCTCATCGAGGTGCACCTCGGGCAGCTGTTCCCCGGCCTTGAAGTCCTTGCCCACCATGCCTTTCGGGTCACCCGCAACGCCGACCTCGAGGTTGAGGAGGACCGCGACGAGGACCTGCTGCAGGCCCTCGAGCGCGAGCTCTCCCGCCGCCGCTTCGGCCCGGTGGTCCGGCTCGAGGTGGGTGACCAGATGGACCCGCACGTCCTCGACCTGCTCGTGCGCGAGCTCGACGTGACCTTGGACGACGTCGTCGCCGTCCCCGGCCTGCTCGCCCTCTCGTCACTGCACGAGCTCTCCGCGGTGGACCGTCCCGAGCTGAGGTACGACACCTTCGTGCCGGCCACGCACCCGCGGCTGGTCGACGGCGAGCAGCCGGCCGACATCTTCGCCGCCCTGCGGGAGGGCGACATCCTGGTCCAGCACCCCTACGACTCGTTCTCCACCAGCGTGCAGCGCTTCCTCGAGCAGGCCGCGGCCGATCCCCTCGTGCTCGCCATCAAGCAGACGCTCTACCGCACCTCCGGCGACTCGCCCATCGTGGATGCCCTCATCGACGCTGCCGAGGCCGGCAAGCAGGTCGTGGTGGTCATCGAGATCACCGCCCGCTTCGACGAAAAGGCCAACATCCGTTGGGCCCGCAAGCTCGAACGCGCGGGCTGCCACGTGGTGTTCGGCCTGCTGGGGTTGAAGACCCACTGCAAGGCAGCCCTCGTCGTCCGGCAGGAGAGCGGCGGGCTGCGCCGCTACTGCCACCTCGGCACCGGCAACTACCACCCGCGCACCGCCCGCCTGTATGAAGACCTCGGACTGCTCACCGCCGACCCGGTGCTGGGCGCGGACCTCACCGACCTGTTCAACGCGCTCACCGGCTACAGCAACCAGACCGACTATCGCGACCTGCTCGTGGCCCCGCGCGGCGTGCGCTCCGGACTCATCGAGCGGGTCTACGGCGAGGCCGAGCACGCGCGCGCCGGACGTCCCTCCGGCATCTGCATCAAGGCCAACAGCGTCGTCGATGAGGCGCTCATCGATGCCTTGTACGACGCCAGCTCGGCGGGCGTCCCGATCGACGTGGTCGTCCGGGGCATCTGCACCATTCGGCCTGCTACGCAAGGGATCTCCGAGACGATCCGGGTGCGCAGCATTCTCGGCCGCTTCCTGGAGCACTCCCGCGTGATGTCCTTCGAGAACGGCGGCGACCCGGAATACTGGCTCGGCAGCGCCGACCTCATGCACCGCAACCTGGACCGTCGGGTGGAGATGCTGGTCCGGGTGAAAGACCCTGCGGCCAAGGAACGACTGCGGATCATGCTGGACCGGCTGACCTCGGGCGAGGCCAAGCGTTGGGACCTCGACGCGTTCGGCGCCTGGCACCCGGCGGGCGACGTGGACGTGCAGTCCGAGCGGCTGCGCTCAGCCCGCGAGGGCTCCTAGATGAGGTTGGGAGTCCTCGACGTCGGGTCAAACACGGTGCACCTGCTCGTCGTCGACGCCCACCCGGGATCGCACCCCGACCCGGTCCGCAGCCACAAGAACGAGTTGCGCCTCGCTGAGCTCATCGGACCGGACGGGCGGCTCGGCGAACGCGGCAGTGCCCTGCTGGTCGCGGCGGTCCAGGAAGCCGCGCAGGCCGCGGAGGAGGAGAAGGTCGAGGACCTGGTGGCCTTCGCGACCTCCGCGGTGCGCGAGGCCGTCGACGGCGCCGAGGTGCTGGCAGCCGTGCGCGAAGCGACGGGCGTCGACCTCGTGGTGCTCTCGGGCGCGGACGAGGCGGCGATGACGTTCCTCGCTGTCCGCCGCTGGTTCGGCTGGAGCTCCGGACGGGTCCTGTCGCTCGACATCGGTGGAGGTTCCCTCGAGCTGGCCTGCGGTCGCGACGAGCTGCCCGACCTCGCCCAGTCGGTGCCGCTCGGGGCCGGCCGCCTCACCCGCGACTGGCTCCCCGGGGACCCGCCTTCCCGCAAGGACCTGGCGGCGCTGCGGGAGCACGTGTGGCAGACCCTCACCCACGTGGTCCCCGCCGTACAGGACCAGGGAAGTTTCGATCGGGTGGTCGGCACGTCCAAGACGTTCCGATCCCTGGCCCGCCTGGACGGGGCTGCGCCCTATGCCCTCGGCCCCCGGGTGCCCCGGCGGCTCACCCGACGCGGGCTGGAGGGCATCGTCGACCGGGTCAAGACCATGACGGTCGAGGAGCGGGCACGGCTGCCAGGGGTGTCGGTGTCCCGGGCCCCCCAGCTGATCGCCGGGGCCGTGGTGGCCCTCGAAACCCTGACGGCCCTGGGGATCGAGCGGGTCGACATCTGCCCCTGGGCGATGCGCGAAGGGGTCGTGCTCCGTCGGCTCGACTGGCTCTACGAAGGCGACCAGCTCACCCCCTGAAGCACCCTGTCGACCAGCACCCAGCCGACCTGAACCCTGCCGACCTGAACCTCAGCTGGCGTGGGCCAGGGTCCGGACGCCGTTGAGGACCTGCCGGGCGGCGACGGGGTCGTCGCAGATCACCCCGGTCACCCCCGCCGAGGCCAGTCGCACCAGGTCCGAGGGCCGGTCCACGGTCCAGCCGATGACCGAGATCCCCTGCTGGGCAGCGGATTCAACCAGGTCGAGGCGACCCAGGAGCGAGGCGGCATGCGGATGCGCCTCGCAATGCCCGTCCTGCAGGGCCCGGCGCAGCACCACACCGAGGGGCACACCGGGACGCCCCAGCAGTGCGGTACGCAGCCAGAGACCATGGCGCTGCACTTGTTGGATCCGGGGGCGGTCGAAGGAGGACACCACCACGTCGTGCAGCCGGTGCCGGTGCAGCTCCCGGACCACAGTGTCAGCCATCGCCGTCGCCGCACCGGCCGGCCAGAGCGGGGTCTTCAGCTCCACGACCAGCCGCCCCCGGTCACCGACCAGGTCGATGACCTCGCTCAGGAGCGGCATCCGGTGGCCGTCGATGCGGGGAAGGTCGCGATGGGCCACGGCCGCGACGTGCCGCTGGTCGTTCGCCGTCCGGCGCAAGGCCGCGTCGTGGTGGCACACCACCTTCCCGTCGGCGGTCAGCCGGACGTCCACCTCGACCCCGTCTGCGCCCAGGCGCAGCGCCCGATCCACTGCGGCGAGGGTGTTCTCCGGGTTGCTTGCGTTGACGGCACCACGGTGTCCGAGGAGAAGCATGGACTCACCTTCACCGCGCCCCGCGACCGAGGAACCACCTCGACCTGTCCTGCGCATGAACGTCGGGCATCGCTTTCGGACGTACCCGGGATCTCGGTAAGGTCGCAGCACATCGACGGAGGGGAATGTCATGTCCTACACCCGGGTCGCGGTCGCGCTTCTCGCGACTGTTTCGATCGCAGCCTGTTCCGGCGGCACCAAGACAACGGCTCCCACCAAGGCGTCCGGCGAGGCGGCGGCCAAGGCCATCAACCTCACCAAGACCGACCTGCCCGCGGAGTTCACCGGCGCGCCGAGCGACTCCGCGGACAAGGACAGCCCGCAGGAGGTCGCGTTCGCGGCCTGCGTCGGCGCCTCTCCTCCCAACAACGACCTGGCGGACGTGTCCTCCGACGACTTCAGCAAGGGCAACCAGATCAACCTCAAGCAGGTCTCCTCCGACGTCACCGTCGTGGCGTCGGCCGAGACGGCCAAGAAGGACCTGGCGGCCTACCAGGGCTCCAAGACCGAGGACTGCCTGAAGACGTTCGTCGGCGACCTGTTGAAGGAACAGACCGCAGGTGGTTCGGTGAGCTTCGGTCCTCCCACGATCGCCAAGCTGCCCACCGACGTGCCCGGCACCGAGGGGGGCTTCGGCTTCACGGTGACGTCGATCGCCACGGCGGCCGGCATCACGTTGCCCTTCGAGCTCTCCATCCAGGGGTTCCTGCACAAGCACACGGCCGTGTCGCTGACCACGCTGTCGGTCGGGACGCCCTTCCCCAGCGACATCCGCAGCGACCTGCTCGGCAAGCTCGTGAAGCGCACCAAGGACAGCGCCGTCTAACAGCAGCGCCGGCTAGAAGCGCTTGCCCCGCAACACCACGTGCGCAGGGGCGAGCAGGGTGCGCAGGTCCTCGCGTGGGTCCTCCGCGCAGATGAGGAGATCGGCCGAGGCTCCCTCGACCAAGCCTTCATGCCCCAGCCAGCGACGGGCGCTCCAGGACGCCGCGTCCAGCGCGGCGACCGGTGACAGCCCTGCCTGGTGCAGGGCCAGCACCTCGCGACCGATGCCGCCGTGCGGCAGGGAACCGCCCGCGTCGGTGCCGGCGTACACCGCGATGCCTGCCTCGTGCGCCGCCCGGACCGTCGCGTGTCGACGCAGGTGCAGGTCACGCATGTGCGCTGCGTACGTCGGGAACTTGTCCTCGGCCGCTGCCGCGATCTCGGGGAACGTGTCGATGTTGATGAGGGTCGGTACGACGGAAACGGCGTGCCGGACGAGCAGCCCGATCGTCTCCTCCGTCAGCCCCGTGGCGTGCTCGATACAGTCGATGCCGGCCTCGACGAGCGGAGCCAACGAGGCCTCACCGAAGCAGTGCGCGGTGACCCGCGCGCCCTGCGCGTGCGCGGCGGCGATGGCGTCGGGAAGCACCGAAGCCGGCCAACACGGCGCGAGATCGCCGGTGTCACGGTCGATCCAGTCGCCGACGAGCTTCACCCACCCGTCGCCCCTGGCCGCCTGCCGGGCCATCTCGGCGACCAGCTGCTCCGGCTCGATCTCCTCACCGAACCCCCGCAGGTAGCGGCGGGTGCGGGCGATGTGCCGGCCGGCCCGGACCAACACCGGGAGGTCGTCGCGGTCATCCACCCACCGGGTGTCCGACGGAGAGCCGGCGTCGCGCAGCAACAGCGCGCCCGCCTCACGGTCGGCGAGCGCCTGCTTCTCGGCCTCATCGCGGTCGACCGCTCCGAGCGGGCCGAGGCCGACGTGGCTGTGGGCGTCCACCAGGCCGGGCAGCACCCAGCCGACAAGCGTGGTCGTGTCGCCGTGGGGCCGGGTGAAGGTCAGGCGGCCGTCGAGGACCCACGCCTCGCCGCGGACCTCCTCAGGTCCGACCAGGATCGGGCCGCGCAGGTGAAGGACATCGGGCCGGGTCATGTCAGCGAACGTACTGCGAGAGGATGACCCGCAGACGCGCGCCTGCGTGTCGTCGTACAAGGAGATGGTGATGACCGGCGGACGCGACCTTGCTGCCCTGCGCAAGGAGCTCGATGAGGTCGACCGGGGGCTGGTCGACCTGATCGCGCGACGGCTCGAGGTGGTCGCCGGCATCGGTGCGGCGAAGGCCGGCACCGACACACCGGTCCGCGACCCCGGCCGGGAACGCGCGGTCCTCGACGCCGTGGAGGCAGCAGCCCAGGAGCGGGGGGTGTCCGGTGAGTTGGTACGCCGGATCTTCCGCGAGATCATCGGGCACGCCGTCGACAAGCAGGTCGCCGAGCTGCTCGGCGCCAGGGAGCAGCCGGCCACCGTCGGCTTCCAGGGCGTGGCCTACGCCTACAGCCACCTGGCCGCGCAGAAGCACCTCGCGGGCCGAGGGTGGGAGGCGACCTACCGCGGCTATCCGAGCTTCGCCGAGGTGGTCGCTGCTCTCGTGGCCGGCGAGTGCGACCTCGCGGTGCTGCCCGTCGAGAACACCACCGCCGGCAGCATCAACCAGGTGTATGACCTGTTGCAGGACTCACCGGTGTACGTCGTCGGTGAGGAGACCTGGCGGGTCGACCACGCCCTCGCTGCCCTCGGCGATGTGCCGGTCTCCTCGCTGACGCGGGTGCTCTCACACCCCCAGGGGTTGGAGCAGTGCGCCGCCTTCCTGCGGACGCTTCCTGCCGCCGTACCCGTGCATGTCTTCGACACGGCCGAGGCGATGCGGGCGGTCGCGGAGCAGGGCGACCCGACGTGGGCTGCCATCGGGTCTCCCGAGGCTGCCGAGGTGCACGGCCTGGTCGTGCTGCGGCGCGGGATTACCGACCAGGCCGAGAATTTCACCCGCTTCCTGGTGCTGGCCCGCGAGCCGGCCGTGGTCGCGCCCAGGGTGCCCAGCAAGACCAGTCTGGTGCTGGTCACGAGTCACGAGGAAGGCGCTTTACTGCGCTGCCTCGAGGTGCTGGCCCGGAGCCAGCACTCGATGACCAAACTCGAGTCGCGGCCGCGTCCGGGTCGCCCCTTCGAGTATCTGTTCTTCCTCGACTTCGAGGGCAACATCGCCGAGCCGCGCACCCAACAGGTCGTCGAGGAGCTACGGCGTACGGCGTTGTCGGTGAAGCTGCTCGGGAGCTATCCCGCCAAGGTGGTGCGCGCCGACACCGCGTCGGTCCAGGCGGCCGATGCCCTCGAGGCGCTGGTCGTCCCCGACTAGACCTCACCTAGATTCTCGAACCACGCCTGGACCTGGTTGGGCAGGATCAGGCGGTGCCGGTGGGCTGACCGTGCGGGTGGGCCCGCTCGTGCGCTTTCGCGGCCGCAGCGGCGATCCGGGCGAGGGCTTCGGCGCGGTAGGCGTCGGCACGAACTTGGCGGGTCGTGGTGAGCATGGCGGTCGCTCCTCTCCGATGCCTCAAGCGTCCTCCCTGCCGCTCTCCGGGCATATCGACCGTCTGTGTCATTTATGCGGCCGGATGGTCCTCATAATCACTAGTCACCGGAGCTCCAGTCAGATCAACTCTGACGCTGGACGCCGAATGCTTACTGGTTACCACGGTCAGTGGACAAGGAGGGGCCATGGAGCCTCGGATCATCATGGCCAGCAAGTTCAAGGAGCAGTGCCTCGCCTTGCTCGATCTTGTCGAGTCCACGAAGGTCGCCATCATCGTCACCAAGCACGGCCGACCGGTCGCACAGCTCACTCCGCTGGCGGATACGCCGGCGCCGAGCCCAAGGACTCGCGCATCCGGTCATACGCCCGTGGCCGGCGCGACGTACGCACGATCTGGTAGTCGCCAGGGCAGCCGAGTCGGCGACGGGGGACGTCCGACGAGGTGACACCGAACTGCAGGAACGGCCTGAGGAACCGCACTGCCCCGTACCTGCTATTGCTTGACCGTGTCCAACAGGGTGAGGGTTTCCTCGAGCATCAGGTCGCCGGTGCAGCGGTCGATCGCATAGCTGTCCTCGTAGTTGACGAAGACGTAGCCACCGGCGGCGAAGCCGAGGCCCTGCTGGCCGACCGGGTTGATCTCGAAGGACTGCGGCATGTAGCCAAGAGCGTCGTTGGCCTGGGCAAGCGGGAAGGTGATCCGCCCGACGTTCTTCTCCTTGACGGTGTTGGTGAAGTTGGCGAACACCTCGCCGGGAGCGGCGGTGAAGATGAGGTCGTTGCCGATCCGGGCGGCGCTGGCGGGCAGCTCGACCGACTGCGGCGAGGCCGACAGGCAGGGCGCCGTCTCACTCTCTCCGGTGTTGACGACAGCAGGGGTCGGGTTGAACTTGCGGTCGAAGAACCCCGGCGTGCCCAGGGCGGTCAGCGGGACGTTGGTCAGGGCCGAGGTCGCGGTGATCTGGGCCACCTTGACCGTCGTGTCGTCCACGGGACGACCCTCACCGACGGCGGGGAGCAGGTCGGCGAGCCGGGTGCCGATCGCCGGGCCACCGGAGTTGGAGAGGTTGCCGAGGCCGGTCATGAAGTGCAGCCCGAAGCCGCCGAACCGCTCCTCGAGCCGCTTCTCGAAGAGGCCGGGCCAGTCGGCGTGCGCGATGCCACCGTTGGTGCCCTTGGAGGTCGGGTGCGCGGCGTAGGCACCGAGGGTGGCGATCACCCGCGGCTGACCGGGGGGCGTCGGTGCGGGGTCGTTGCCCTTGCCCTTGTTGTTGCCGTTGCCGTTGTCCCCGGCCGGCACCGGCGCGGGCGCGTCTGGCAGGGCCACCGCCCGGACCCAGCTGATCTGGGCCTCCTCCGCGGAGCGGTAGGTGTCGCGTCGCTCGGAGTTGAAGGCCCGGGCCTCCTGCTCGCCGGCCTCCAGGGTCGCGGCCTCCATCGTCATCACGGCCTGCTTCGCGGTTGCCTTGATGGCGGCGGTGATCTGCGCCATGTACCAGTTGGGCACGAAGCCCCAGCCACCGATGAAGTCCGGCGCGGCGTGCGAGTGCGTGGCGTGCAGGATGTGCGAGGCCGCCGTCACGCCACGGGCCTTGAGCTCCGGGTCGGTGCCGAGGGAGGCCGCAATCTGCTTGGCGCCGCAGTCGGTGCACTTGCTCCTGTAGTCCCAGAGCCAGCCCTCACCGTCGATCACGGTGGTGACGAGGGTCTGCTTGCCGTCGCTGAAAGCCATGCTGCGGACCCAGAGGCCGAGCTCCTGGTCGAAGGCCTTCACCGGGTTCATCGGGCCGATCCCGAATCCGCCCTGGTAGATGCAGTTGGGGTTCTCGGGCCAGGTCGAGCCGGGGTTGGCGATGCCGTCGAGGGCGTTCACCGCCGCCTTCGGCAGGTCCTGGAACCAGGCCGGCTCGACGGTCTTGCACTGGGCCGGGTCAGTCTCCCAACGCGCCCCAGGGAACTTCACCTTGTCGGCCAGGTCGGGTCGCGGGTTCATCGAGGTCCGGGCCGCGCCGACCAGCATCTGGCCGGCGCCCAGGGTGACCGGGTTGACGGCCGTCAGGGCGGCCCCCTTGACCGTCACGCTGGTTGCCACAGCCTCGCCACCCACGGCGGGCAGGGAGGGGACCGGGACCGGGGCGATGGCGATTCCGGCCCAGGCGGCCGAGACCATCAGGGTCCCGGTCAGGCCGGCGACGAGGGTGGTGCGGAGGATCGTGCGCATGCGGGGCTCCAAGCCTGGGTTGCGTGTTGTTTCGACGTTGCGGGGCTGTTTCCCTGCCTTACCTGAGTTGCAGGGCCTCGCCGTTGGTCTCGCCGTAGGAGTCGTGGACGGCGCCGGCGGCCACCACGGCGCGGTCCCCCGCGGCCAGCCGGGTCGCGGCGACCCAGCGGCCGGCGACCAGCCTGGCCGGGACCTGCCGGACCGTCCCGTCGGCGCGGGTCACCGTGACGACAGCCGAGACGGCCGGTGCGGTCTGCGCCCACGGACGGAACGAGCAGGTGCGGCAGAACGCGCTGCCACCGTTGTTGTTCTTGTCGTCCCCGATGGTGCGGAACGCCGACGCATAGCTGCGCGGATAACTGCTAGCCGGTACGGCGAAAGACACGTCACCGGCCTGGTCGACCTGGCCGTCGGTGACCCGCATCCCGGTCCAGGGCGTCACCTGGAACGGCTGGGACACAAGGGAATAGGGGGCATCCTTGCCGGTCGTCCGCGCGACTCCGTCGACGACGAACCGGTAGGTGCCGGTCGGGGTCGAACCGATTCTGGCCGGGAAGCCGTCGTAGGCCTCGAAGTTCGCGGTCCAGCGCCACTCCTGCCGACCCGTGTAGGTGTCGGCGACACCCTGGACGCCCTTCGGGAAGGCGACCTGGGTCTGCACCTCGCCACTCATGTCGGCGTAGGTCTCCCAGTCACCGTCGACCTGGCGCTCGACCCGGACGACCGGGTTGTCGACGGCATTGCTGCCGCCCCGCCAGGTGAAGGTCGCCGCCCCGAAGCGCTCCAGGTCCTTGGGCTGTGTGAGGGCCGCGACCGGTCCGACATCGGCAGGCAGTGCGGCCCGCCATCCGTCGTACCCCTTGGCGGACGCGGCGCCGAGGAGCTTGGCGAGCAGCTCCTGGCGCTGCTCATCGGCCTGCGCCAACCCGTCGTGTGCCTCCGCGGCCAGAGCCGGCCCGCCCTTGAGAGCGCCGGCCATCCGCACCAGGCGGGTCACCATGTAGTCGGCGGTGTGCGGGCCGTAGGCGGTGAGCGCCTTGCGGTAGGAGTCGCGGCTCTGGTATTCGCGGTAGGAGACGGTGTAGCCGTTGTAGTCACCGGCGTGACCCACCCCGACCGGCAGGGCGAAACCGCGAGTCGTGGGCAGCTCCTCCTTGGTGAAGTTGCCGAGGATCTTCTTCGGGTCGACCGGCTCG
Source organism: Frankiales bacterium (assembly GCA_031416735.1). Lineage (GTDB taxonomy): Bacteria > Actinomycetota > Actinomycetes > Mycobacteriales > SCTD01 > RYN-111. The sequence goes on along the minus strand of JANOTZ010000045.1, from coordinate 3,298 downwards.
CTGCCGGCGTACGGCGCGTTCGCGGGGGCGTCCCAGCCCTTGGCGTCGTTGTGCACCTGGGCGACCATCCGGTCGAAGGCGGCCTTCGTGACGGTCCGGCCCTGACAGGTGTAGCCGGCGCCGGCGGGGGTGCAGGCACTGCTCCAGTCGTAGCCGTCGAAGATGTCGCCGGCGACGTTGTTGGCGCGGCTCTCCAGGTTGAGGATCAGGTCGACCTGCGCCTCGCAGGCGCACGAAGCGAGGAGCACCTCGCCGAAGCGGAACACCTGCAGCTTCATCCGGGCGTTCTCCTCCACGGCCGGGTAGCCGGGGGCGGCGTACTGGTCGGGGACGGGGACGCCGTGCAGCCGCAGGGCGGACACGACCGGGTTGTCCTGCTGCGGTGATCCGGCGCGCTCGCAGTCGGGGGCGACACCGACTCCGGGGTTGCCGCCGAGGGTCGGGTCGCTGTTGCAGTTGCCGACGCTCGGGTAAGGGTGCGACAACGGACCGGGCACCCAGGCTGTGACGGCCTGCACCGGGAAGCTGCTCGACCACGGCACCTGCGCCTCGTCGGTCGCGGCTTGGTTGAAGCCCTCGACGACGGCGTCGGCCATCAGCTTGGCGCCGCGCTCCATCTGCGCGTAGCCGGAGTGGGCGAAGGCCCGCAGCGTCCCGTCGGGCAGGGTCGCGAACGTGTCGGCGCGTTCGTACGGACCCTCGGCAGAACCCACGTCACCCTGGCTGAAGACCAGGGGCGCGCCGACCTCGCGCTCGACGAAACGCTCGAGCGGGCCGAGATAGTCGGAGGTGGTGAGGCCGTAACCGTCGAGGCTCTCCGGGTGCTCGCCGAAGTTCATCCAGACCGCGATGGGGTCGCTGGGCTTGTCGTGCTTCTTCGGCTTGGTTTTGCGCTCGAGGGCGTCGAAGCGCATCACGACCAGGCCGGTGTCGCCGAACTCGCGGGGGTAACCGGCGGGGGTGCCGTCGTCGGCCTGCGACGGCCCGACAACGTTGCCCTTCATCGCGCTGAACGGCACGGTCGTCGCCGCCATCCGGGCCGGCTGCAGGTCCTTCTCCGCCGCGACCACGGCGTCGCGGATGGCCCGGGCCTGGTATTCGAACATCCGCTGGTCGAAGGCGTCCTGGAACACGAAGACGCCAGGGGAGGTGGTCGTGTAGTACGGCGAGGAGTGGTTGTGCGAGGCGGTGTGCAGGATGTCGCCGTACGCGACCTTGCTGCCCACCTCGGCGAGGAGCTGGCCGGCCCGGCGCAGCAGCAGATCCTGGGCCAGGTAGTTGTCGCTCTTGAGCAGCGCGACCCGACGCCCGTCGAGCGCCTCGACGACGATCACCCGGATGCTCAGGCGGGAGTGGACGCCGTAGCTCTTCTCCTTCACGTGGGAGAACTGGTGCGGGTCGACCTCGCCGTCACCCACGTTCTCCACCAGGGAGGTGTTCTCGCTGGCGTACTGGCCGGCCGCGGCACCGACGTTCCAGGTGGCGTCGGCCTGGCCGTAGCCGGCCCGGATCGTCTTCGTCGCAGGGCCCTCGGCCTTGGCGATCGCGTAAGCGGGGACGGCGAGTGCCACGAGGGTGATGGCGGTGAGGACGGCGGGCAGACGACGGGAGCGCATCTTCAAGGGGTTCGACATCGCAGCCCTGTTTCCCGCCGGGACCGGGCGAGATATTGCCCCTTGTCCGATTAGTAGTGAGACCTTACATTATCCGCCATGACGTTGCGTCTCTCCCTTGCCCTGGTCTCCCTCGCGGCCGCCGGTGCCCTCGCTCCCCTCGCTGTGGCGGCCCCCGCCCCCGCCTGCCAGGTCCTCACCTGCGAGACCGAGGTGGCGAACCTCCTCAACGCGAACATGCTCGACCTCGAGACCAAGGCGAACGACCACTTCCGGTTCGGGCTGATGGCCGGCTCGCGGTTCGGCACTCCCGAGCAGCTGTCCGGCGATGTCACCGGCACCGGCGGCTACGGCGACTCCGGCGGCCTGTGGACCGGGGTCTATCTCGGCGGCGAGGCGATGCGTTATGCGACCGCCAAGAGCTACCTCGCCCGCGACCACCGGGCCCCCGGGAAGTCCGCCGGGCAGGGCAAAGCCGACGACGCCCCGGGCCACAACAAGGACGCGTTGACCGATGAGGAGCGGGCCTACTGGACCGCCCAGCGCGACGAGGCCCTGGGCCGGGTGCGCGGCATGGTGGTGGCCTTCAACCGCAGCGTCAACATCGCCGCCGGGTGGCGGACCACCACCAAAGCGCCGACCGTCAGCTATGACCCGACCAAGGACGTGAACCCCCAGAACTACCGGCACCTCGCCGACTTCGGCGGCGGCGTCATCCAGGGCGAGGCCGGCATGCTCATGCGGGCCTGCACCCCGGTCGGCGAGCCGCTCGGCATCGGCAAACCGGCCGGGGACGACCACCGCGTCGTCGGGCCGCTGCGCTGGACCGACGGCAAGGACTACTGGTGCGAGGGCTCACCGAGCCGCGACACCTACGCCGGCGTGACCTTCGGGATGCTCACCGCCTTCGACCTGGTCAGCGGCGACGACCCCGCGATGCGCACCATGCTGCGGGCCGACCTGCTGTCGATGGGCAACTTCCTGGTCAGCCACGGCTGGACCTACCCCCGCGCCTGGGGCTACGTCTCCACCAAGCACAGCTTCGACAACGCGATCTCCGCGGACTTCTTCCTGCAGGTACCGATGGCTAGGGTCAACCTGACCAACGCGGTGCGGCAGGTCGTCGCTGACGGAAACCCTGCTGACAAGGCGAAGTGGGACGCGATCTGGGCGGCGGAGTTCGCGAACCAGGTCGTCGGCGGATCGCTGCTCGCTTCGATGGAGGTCGACTCGCTGCAGCCCAACGACGGCTACTACAAGTTCAACCTGCACCACCTCACCGCCTTCAACCTCCTGCGTACGACGGAAGGGACCGAGCGCGAGCTGATCGCGCGGGCGGTCGCGGTGATGGACAAGACGACCGGCGACGACATCAACGCGCACTTCGAGGCGATCACCTTCTCGGCGACCGGCGAGAAGTCACGGCTGAACGCGGCGGTCACCCACCTGCGGGAGTGGCTCGACTACCGCGCCACCATCGAGACCGGCGCGACCGTGGACAACCTCAAGCGCTGCGGGATCGACCTCGCCTGCGTCCAGCAGGACCAGTACGAGATGCGCGCCGACGGCGCCGGCGAGGTGACCTGGTTCCCCGGTCAGCCCGGGGTAGCCCCGGCCACCAAGGCCGCAGGCAAGCGGGCCGCCCGGCCGCTCCCGGTCGCCCTGCGCGCGCCGTCGGACTTCCT
>JANOTZ010000044.1:0-2812 GCA_031416735.1 Frankiales bacterium | reverse complement strand
GCGCAGGCCTCGATCCGGACGATCACCCTCACCGCCCAGGGACCGTCGCCGGCGCAGCTCACCATCGGCAAGGGTGACGTCGTCAACTTCTTCAACACCGACAACGTCAGCCACACGGTCACGCGGACCACCGGCGGCTGGACGTTCAACGCCGTCATCGAGGCCGGCAAGTCCAAGGCCACCACGACCTTCACCGCCACCGGCACCTTCGGCTACTCCGACACCCATGCGGTCGTGCTCACCGACCCCGGGACGATCGTGGTGAAGGCCGCCGCACCCACGCCCACCACCTCCCCGAAGCCCAGCCCGAAGCCCAGCCCGACGTCGAGCCCGGTCGCCAAGCCCACCGCGACCTCGACGCCGAAGCCCAGCCCCACCACACAACCCACCCGATCGGGTACGGCGATCGGCCCCGGCATCGGAGTCGGCACCTTCCCCTCGGCCGGCCCCGGCGCCACGGCCGGGCCGCGCCCCGACGTCGCCGCCCCCCTGCCGTCCGCGTCCGATGCTGTGCAGAACCTTGGCTACTCCAACCGCGGGCTGGTGCAGGACTCCCCGCACCGCTACGGCCTGCCTGCCGCCCTCGCGCTGGTCGCGATCCTCGGCGTGCTCTCGCTGCTCGTCCGCCTGCTGCTGGCTGAGCCCGCCGCCACCCGAACCGCCGCCACCCGAACCGTCGCGGCCCGCCCCTCCGACGGCCGCCCGGCCTGACCGACAGCGTTGCGGCCCGCCGAGGCTGACGGTCGGCGCTGGTAGCGTTGGCGCGTTTGCTGACGCGAACACCCTCCTGTCACCGAGAGTCGGTGACCGCTGAGTCCACAGGAGGAGGTGGGTCCACTTGCGTCATTACGAGCTCATGGTCATCCTTGACCCCGATCTCGAGGAGCGCACGATCGCTCCCAGTCTCGACACTTTCCTCAACGTCATCCGCACAGGCGGCGGCACCGTGGAGAAGGTTGACATCTGGGGTCGTCGTCGCCTCTCGTTCGAGATCGACAAGAAGAGCGAGGGCATCTACGCCGTCGTCGACCTTCAGGCAGAGCCGGCCACGATGAAGGAGCTGGATCGTCAGCTCAACCTCAACGAGGCCGTCCTGCGCACCAAGGTCCTTCGTCCCGAGCTCCGCTAGACCGCAACTCTCAAGGAGAACCACCGTGGCAGGCGACACCGTGATCACCGTGGTCGGCAACCTCACCGCCGACCCCGAGCTTCGTTTCACCCCTAGCGGCGCTGCCGTGGCCAATTTCACGGTCGCGTCGACGCCCCGCACCTTCGACAAAAACTCCAACGAGTGGAAGGACGGGGAGGCGCTGTTCCTGCGCTGCTCCGTCTGGCGTCAGGCCGCCGAGAACGTTGCGGAGTCCCTCCACAAGGGGACCGCCGTGATCGTTCAGGGCCGGCTCAAGCAGCGCTCGTACGAGACGAAGGAAGGCGAGAAGCGCACGGTCTACGAGCTTGACGTCGAAGAGGTCGGCCCCTCCCTGAAGTTCGCCACCGCGAAGGTCAACAGGACCACTCGCGGCGGCGGCCCTTCCGGTGGTGGCGGCTTCGGTGGCGCTCCTTCTGGCGGATCTGGCGGCAGTGCGCCCGCAGACGACCCTTGGGCAGCTTCGGCTCCCACGGGCGGCGGCGGTGGCGGCGGCTGGTCCGACGAGCCCCCCTTCTAACCACTCTCTTACTTAAGGATTTCTGACATGGCGAAGCCTCCTCCGAGGAAGCCGAAGAAGAAGGTCTGCCAGTTCTGCAAGGACAAGGTGACCTACGTCGACTACAAGGACACCGGTTTGCTCCGCAAGTACATCTCGGACCGCGGCAAGATCCGCGCCCGTCGTGTGAGCGGCAACTGCTGTCAGCACCAGCGCGACGTCGCGATGGCTGTGAAGAACAGCCGCGAGATGGCGTTGCTGCCCTACACCTCCCTGGCGCGATAATCATGAAGCTGATTCTCACGTCCGACGTTCCCAACCTCGGTGCGCCTGGCGACACCGTTGAGGTGAAGGACGGCTACGGCCGCAACTTCCTGGTCCCGCAGGGCATGGCGATCGCTGCCACCCGCGGTGCCGAGAAGCAGGTCGCGAACATCCGTCGGGCCCGCGAGGCCCGCACGGTGCGCGACCTGGGCCACGCCAATGAGATCAAGCAGGCCCTCCAGGGCCTGACGGTCTCGCTCCCGGCGCACGCCGGCGAGACGGGCAAGCTGTTCGGCTCGATCACCACGGCGGACATCGCCGCGGCGATCACCAGGGCTGGTGGCCCCAAGCTCGACAAGCGCTCCGTCGTCATCAAGACGCCGATCAAGAGCGTGGGCAACCACGCTGTCTCGGTGAAGGTGCACGCCGACGTGGAGGTCAACCTCTCCGTCGCCGTCGTCGCCGGCTAGCACCACCAGCTCGTATCCATAACGGCCCGGCCTCCCCTCGGGGAGCCGGGCCGTTATGCTGCCCGAGCCCCCCGGTCCGCCGCGCTCCCCGGCCTTCGAGCCCCCCGGTCCGCCGCGCTGATCGAGGGGCTTCCCTTCTGCTATCCGAGCGGCCACCGGCTGTCCACGCTCAGGGGAATACCCCTCGAGGCCTTCCCTTTCGGCGGCCGGAAGGGAAGGCGTCTGGTGAGTACGGCGAAAGGGCCCTCACCGGCTGGGTCTCACGAGCCCGCGCGGCCGCTTGACTGCGAGCTCGGGGGCCGGGGACGTCAGGTGACTGCGAGCTCGGGGGCCGGGGACGTCAGGTGACTGCGAGCTCGGGGGCGGCGCTGTGCGCGCGGGCGCGGCCGTAGCGCCGGGCCGTGCGGCCCTCGAGGCGGCGGGCTACCCGTG
>JANOTZ010000043.1:0-1510 GCA_031416735.1 Frankiales bacterium | reverse complement strand
GGTGCGTGCCGTTGAGACCGGGTGTTGCCCGCACACGGCCATTCGTGATGACATCGCCGCGAACGAAGAGGCCATCGAAGACCTCGTTCGCATGTTCCCCGATGTCGACATCGTGCTGCTCGAGTCGGGCGGTGACAACCTGACGGCGACGTTCAGCCCGGCGCTGGTAGACGTGCAGCTGTTCGTCATTGATGTAGCCGGTGGAGACAAGGTGCCGCGCAAGGGCGGTCCCGGTGTCACCCGCTCGGATTTGTTGGTGATCAACAAGACCGACCTTGCCCGGTTCGTCGGTGCTGACCTCGACGTGATGGCGCGAGATGCCGAGCGGGTGCGCCAGGGTCGGCCCGTGCTGTTCTCCTCGCTCACCGACGCGCCGGACGCCGCCGGTCAGGCCGGTGACGTCCAGTGGAACTTCGAGAAGTGGCTGGTGTCGCCCGAGGGCCAGGTCGTCGGCCGTTTCCGCCCCCAGACCGAGCCGCTCGACCCGACCCTCATCTCGGCCATCGAAGCCGTTCTCCCGGTCTAGCCGGGGTTGACCGACGCTCGCACCGGGCATCCCTAACCTCGTGAGCCCCTCAACCACGCTGGCCCCGCAGCGACTGGCGCTCGACGTCTCCCCCGTGGCCCGCCGCGTCGAGGCCCCCCGCCGGCACGTCCGCTTCGCGCTGCTCGGGCACTCCCTCGCGCTCGACGGCCTGCGTGGGCTCGCCGTCCTCCTCGTGGTGATCTTCCACTTCGCCGGCAAGCAGTTCCTCAACGGCGGCTGGGCGGGCGTCGACATCTTCTTCGGCCTGTCCGGGTTCCTCATCACCGTGCTGATCCTCGACGAGAAGCGGGTGCACGGGCGGGTCGCGATCGGCCGGTTCTACGCCCGCCGGGCCTGCCGACTGCTCCCCGCGCTGCTGTTCCTGCTCGCCGTCTGGGTCGTGATGCTCTTCGCGTTCCACGACAACCTGTGGTTCGCCGCCACGCCCAGCGGGGACGGCACCGGCCGGACCGTCGACATCCCCAAGGCGCTGGCCGACATCGGGGTCGCGCTGCTCTATCTCGCCAACTGGAACGTCGCGTACGGCGGGATGGAGGCCCCCCTCTCCCACCTGTGGTCGCTCGCGGTGGAGGAGCAGTTCTATCTCATCTGGCCGACGCTGCTGCTCGGGCTGCTCGTGCTGCGGGATCACCGCGCGCGGCTCGTCCTGGTCGGCACGCTGATCGCCGTGTCCGTCGCGCTCCCCTGGGTCTACTGGGACGGCGGGGTCGGCAAGAACCGGGTCTACTTCGGCACCGACACCCGCGCGGTCGGCCTGCTCGCCGGCGCCTTCTGTGCCCTCGTCTGGCACGAGCGCCACAGCCTGGGCCGGCTCACCCGCTATGCCAGTGCGCGGGCCTGGACGGCGCTCGCGTTCGTGCTGCTCATCGCCTGGTTCGTCGGGAACCTGCCGGGCAAGTTCCTCGTGATGCCCGCCCTGCTCGGGTTGGCGGTGGCCCAGCTGGTGCCCTACCTGGCGGAGTC
>JANOTZ010000042.1:0-2041 GCA_031416735.1 Frankiales bacterium | reverse complement strand
CGACGGTGCTGATCGGCTTCGCGGTCACCGGCGGGCTGCTCGTGGTCAGCGTCGCGCTCAACGTGCGCGCGGTCCGCAACTACGACTGAGGCGCGATCGCCTGCTTGCGCGGCTCGCCGGTCCCCTCCCGGCCCCCGGCGACTCTGTCCAACCAGCAATATGTACTCCGCTGATGCCGCAGATCCTCCGAAGTGAGGGGGCCTTCCGTGGTCAGCTACTCCGGGGCCAGGCGGGCGCCGGTCAGACGCCACCACTGCACACCGTTCCCCACCCCGTCCGAGCAACCGCTGAACGTCTGCTCGACGTCGCCGTTCGCGCTTCGCCGGAGGCTCACAGAGCAGGCCGAACGGGCTTCCGGGAGGACCACGGCGGTGTCGCTTGCGCTCAGCAGGGTGACGCCGCCTGGCGCGGCGGACAGCACGAGCAGGGTCTGGCGCCATCCGCTGCTGTCACGGCGGAACAGCAGCACCGTCGCCGTCGCGCGGGTGCCGGGCTGAACGTGGACGGCGGGCATCGAGTAGTCGCAGAGTTGCTCCGTGCATGAGATCGCCGTGCCGTCCTCGAACGTGACGGTGTGCGGGCTCTCCCAACCGGTCGGCAGCGTCTGCGAGCGCCACCAGGCAACGAAGTCGGGTCCAGTCACCTCCTGTGTGGGCTGGGTACTCGCCGCCGGGCTCGAGGGCGTCGACGAGGGCGTCGACGACTCCCCCACCGAAGCCAGCGGGACCGGCTGCAACGAGTGGCTGGCGCCGCTTCCGACGGCCAGGGCCCCCCCGACAGTCCCGACCAGGACCACCGCTGCCGACGCCACGACCAGCCGGGTCCGGGCCGTCCGCTGGTCACCACGGTGCCGCACGTCAGCCGACGTCGGGAGGCGGGCGCCGGCCCCGACAGCACGAAGGCGCTCGAAGGGATCAGCCACGGTGGACCTCCAGGTCATCGGCGAGGAGCACGGCCAGGGCGGCGCGGCCACGGGACAACCGGGCCTTCACCGTGCCCTCGGGGGCTCCGGTCTCACGGGCGACGTCCGCGACGGACAGGTCACCGAGGTGGTGCAGGACAAGCGCGCGCCGTTGCACGTCGGGGAGCTTCCGCAGCGCCGCGGCGACGGCCACCGCGTCGGGCGTCGGCCCGTCGAGATCGCGAGGCGCCCCGTGCTGGCGGTGCAGGAGCAGCGCCTGCTGGGCCCGCCGCCATCGGCTGCGCGCGAGCCGGAGACCCACCAACCGCACCCAGGCAGCCGGGGAGTCCAGCTCGCGGACCGTCGACCAGCGCTGCCAGCAGCGCGCGTAGGCCTCCTGCAGGCAGTCCTGGGCCTCGGGCCAGTCGCCGGTCAGCGCGTAGAGCTGGGACAGCAACGACCGGGACGACGCCGCGTAGAACGCGTCGAAGTCCTCCTGCCGCTCCCTCACCTGAGCTCCCCCCGGGTCGTCGCGGTAGCCCGCACCTTGTACACCCGTCGGAACCCGCACCGGTTGCACGACGACGCAGCGAGGCGGTCGCGCCGGCTCTGGCCCCGGGTCCCTCAGCAGTTGATGATGATCGCTGTGGTGCCTGCGACTGCTGCGAGGTGCTCCAGGTAGTCGGGGTCGCTGGTGAGGATGCGATCACCGTGGTTGGCCAGCAGGATCACGGTGGCGTCGATGGTGTCGGAGGTGCCGGCCTTGCCGACGAGCTCGCCCGCGTCACGGCCAGCGCCCTGGTCGATGGCGCGGACGTCCACGGCGTGCAGCAGCTGGGCCAGCTTGGCCTGTCGTCCTCGGGTGTCTCGCCAGACCTGGGAGACGACCATGGCGTTGGTGCGCAGCTCGAGGCCGTTCCGGGACGCGACGCGTAGCTGCGCGGCGACGGACCTGTCGTCGCGGTCGACGGCGATGAGCGCGCCTGCGTCGAGGATGAGTGCGCTCACGCGGCGCTGGAACTGGAGGAGGGCAGCCTGAGCTGGCGTTCGGCCGCCGAGAGCTCCTCGGTGGTCAGCGCGCCGTGCTCGGCTTCCCACGCGTCGAGGTAGGCGGTGAGGGCCTCGGCGCGAAGTTTGCTG
>JANOTZ010000041.1:0-9432 GCA_031416735.1 Frankiales bacterium | reverse complement strand
GGCCTGCTTCGCGGGGGCCTTCTTGGCCGGCGTCTTGGTGGCGGTCGCGTTGGCGGAAGCGGTGGCAATCGCCGTACCGCGGCCCGCCAGGATCTCGGTGAGGAACCGGCCGGTGTGGCTGGCCGGGGTCGCCGCGACGTCCTCGGGGGGGCCTTCCGCGACCACCCGGCCGCCGCCGGAGCCACCCTCGGGGCCCATGTCGATGACCCAGTCGGCCGTCTTGATCACGTCGAGGTTGTGCTCGATGACAACCACCGAGTTGCCCTGGTCGACCAGCCGACCGAGGACCGCCAGCAGCTTGCGGATGTCCTCGAAGTGCAGTCCGGTGGTCGGTTCGTCGAGGACGTAGATGGTGCGGCCGGTCTGGCGCTTCTGCAGCTCGGAGGCGAGCTTCACCCGCTGCGCCTCACCGCCCGAGAGCGTTGGCGCGGGCTGGCCGAGACGGACGTAGCCGAGGCCGACGTCGACCAGGGTCTTGAGATGCCGGCTGATCGCGGGGACGGCCTCGAAGAACTCGGCGGCATGCTCGATCGGCATGTCGAGGACCTCGGAGATGGTCTTGCCCTTGAAGTGCACCTCGAGCGTCTCGCGGTTGTAGCGCGCACCGTGGCAGATCTCGCACGGGACATAGACGTCCGGCAGGAAGTTCATCTCGATCTTGATGGTGCCGTCGCCTGAGCAGTTCTCGCAGCGACCGCCCTTGACGTTGAAGGAGAAACGCCCCGGGAGGTAGCCCCGGACCTTCGCCTCGGTGGTCTCCGCGAACAGCTTGCGCATGTGGTCGAAGACTCCGGTGTAGGTGGCCGGGTTGGAGCGCGGGGTGCGGCCGATGGGCGACTGGTCCACCCGCACCACCTTGTCCAGCAGCTCGAGCCCGGTGACCCGCGTGTGCCTGCCCGGCACCTCCCGCGAACCATTGAGTTGGTTGACGAGTACGGCAGCGAGGATGTCGTTGATCAGCGTCGACTTGCCCGAGCCGCTGACCCCGGTCACCGCGACCAGCAGGCCGAGCGGGATGTCGACGGTGACGTCGCACAGGTTGTGCTCGCGGGCGCCGACGATGGTGAGCTGCCGCTTGCGGTCCCTGGGCCGTCTGATGTCGGGCACCTCGATGGACCGGCGACCGGTCAGATAGGCGCCGGTGATCGAGTCGGGGCTGTCGAGCAGGTCCTGCACGGTGCCGCTGACGACGACCTGCCCACCGTGCTCCCCCGCGCCCGGACCGATGTCCACGACCCAGTCCGCGTGGTGGATCGTGTCCTCGTCGTGCTCGACGACGATGAGGGTGTTGCCCAGGTCGCGGAGCCGGATGAGGGTGTCGATGAGCCGTCGGTTGTCGCGTTGGTGCAGGCCGATGCTGGGCTCGTCGAGGACATACAGCACCCCGACCAGGCCTGAGCCGATCTGCGTCGCGAGCCGGATGCGCTGTGCCTCGCCACCCGCGAGGGTGCCCGCGGCACGGTCCAGCGACAGGTAGTCGAGCCCCACGTCGAGCAGGAAACCCATCCGCTCGTTGACCTCCTTGAGGACCCGCTCGGCGATCATCCGCTGCCGGTCGTCGAGCTCGAGCGCCCGCAGGAACAGCGCGCACTCGGCGATGCTCAGCGCGGCGATCTCGGCGATCGACTTGCCGGAGAGGGTGACGGCGAGCACCTCGGGCTTGAGCCGCGCGCCCTTGCAGGCCGGGCACGGCACCTCCCGCATGTATCCCTCGAAGCGCTCCCGGCTGGTGTCGGTCTCCGCCTCGCCGTGCCGTCGCTCCAGGAAGGGCACGACCCCTTCGTACGACGTGTAGTAGCTCCGTTCGCGGCCATAGCGGTTGCGATAACGGACGTGGACCTCGGTGGCGTGGCCGTAGAGGACGGCCTTCTGCTGCGAGGCGGTGAGGTCGCGCCACCGGGTGTCCAAGGTGAACCCGAGAGCGTCGCCCAGCGCGGTGACGAGCCGGCCGAAGTATTCGATGTTGTGCCCGCTCGACCACGGGTGGATGGCGCCCCCGGCGAAGGACTTGTCCGCGTCGGGGACCACCAGCTCGGGGTCGACCTCCTTGCGGATGCCCAGACCGTGGCACTCCGTGCAGGCACCGAACGGGCTGTTGAACGAGAAGCTCCGGGGCTCGAGCTCCTCGAAGGACAGGTCGTCGTAGAGGCAGGCGAGGTGCTCGGAGAAGGTGCGCTCGCGGTGCGGGTCGTCCTCGGGAAGGTCGATGAAGTCGAGGGTGACCAGGCCGTTGCCGAGCTGCAGGGCCGTCTCGACGGAGTCGGTGAGGCGTCGCTTGCTGGAGGCCTTCACCTGCAGGCGGTCTACCACCACCTCGATGGTGTGCTTCTCCTGCTTCTTGAGCTTCGGGACCTCGGTCAGGGAGTGGACGACGCCATCGACGCGCACCCGGCTGTAGCCCTTGGTCTGCAGATCGGCGAACAGATCGACGTACTCGCCCTTGCGTTCCCGGATGACGGGAGCGAGCACCTGGAAGCGACTGCCCTCTTCGAGCTCGAGGACCCGGTCGACGATCTGGCTGGGCTGCTGGCGGGCGATGACCCGGCCGCACTGGGGGCAGTGCGGAGTGCCGGCGCGCGCGAACAGCAGTCGCAGGTAGTCGTAGACCTCGGTGATCGTGCCGACCGTGGAGCGCGGGTTCCGGTTGGTCGACTTCTGGTCGATGCTCACGGCGGGGCTGAGGCCCTCGATGAAGTCGACGTCCGGCTTGTCCATCTGGCCGAGGAACTGGCGGGCGTAGGCGCTCAGCGACTCGACGTACCGGCGCTGGCCCTCGGCGAAGATCGTGTCGAAGGCCAGGCTGGACTTCCCGGACCCGGACAGGCCGGTGAACACGATCAGCGCGTCCCGCGGCAGATCGAGCGAGACGTCCTTGAGGTTGTGCTCGCGCGCGCCGCGCACGACGAGACGGTCGGCCACTAGCTGCCTTCGAGTCGGTGTGGTGGGGCTCTCGATGCTATCCGGCCGGGGCACGACCACCTCAGGCGACGAGGGGCGGGGCGTGGGCGTGGAGGGGCGGGGTGTGAGCCTTGAGGGGTGGGGCGTGGGCGTGGAGGGGATTGCGCAGCCACGGCACGTGCAGGTCCTCGAGCGTGACCCTCCCGCGGTGCCAGAGCACGTGGTGGCGCCGGCACAACAGCACCAGGTTGCCGACCGAGGTCTCCCCGCCGTCCGCGCGGTGGGTGAGGTGGTGGGCGTCGCAGAACGCGGGCGGCCGGGTGCAGCCCTTGGCGACGCAGTGCCGGTCACGGGCGACCAGCGCCCGCCGTTGGGCGGGGGTGATCTCGTCCTTGAGGGACTGGAGTCCGATGATCTGGCCGATGGTGTCGCGCAGGACGCGGGTGATGCGGGCGTCACAGAGCATCGCCTCGATGCGCGCCCGGGTCTGCGGGCCGGTCCAGGCGCCGGTGGCGCAGTGCTCCTCGAGCGCCTGCGGGTGGGTCGGGCCGGTCGCCCGCTCGAGGGCTGACGGGAGGACCAGCACCCCCGCGTCGAGCAGCTCCTGCAGTGAGGGTCCTTCCTCCCCGCAGGCCCAGCCCGCCGGCATCACGTAGGACACCTGCGGACGCTGCCCACCGGCCTGCGGCAGGTGCATCCACTGCAGCGCGCCGGCGAAGACCTCGACCAGCGCGTCGGCCCGGCGCTGACCGGCACTGCGCTGGTCGGACAGACCCTGCCGCCGGGCCAGCGGCTCGAGGACGGTGAGGAACGACTCGGCGGCCTCGTCGGCCAGGACGAGCCGGCCCGAAACGGTGCCGTTGGGATTGCGGGTGGTCTGGAGGTAGCGCTTGCCGTGTGCCCGGTCGTGCTCGAGGTCGAGCTCCGGCTCGCAGTGGGTGGCGATCTGGTGCCGGACCCACATCGCCAGCGCCTCGGGGTTCACCGACGCCGCGACCTGCACGAGCTGCTCCTGCGAGGCCTCCAGATCGGCGGCGGGGATCCGGCCGTCGAGACGGCAGAGCACCTCGGCCTGGGCCGGTGACAGCCGACCGTCGGTCACCGCCTGGGCGAGGACAGGCAGCCGCCGCAGGATGCCGGTCCGGCGGAAGTCGCGGCCGGCCTGACCGCCGCTGATGGTGGCCTCCTCACGCCACCAGGTGCGTGTCGCCAGGTAGAGCGGAGCGTGCTCGCTCCCGACGTTTTCCCGCACCTGACCACCGGACAGCTCCTCGAGCGCGGCCAAGGTCTGGTCGAGCCGGCCCTGCAGGCGACCGATGACCGTGCGCAACTCCCCCGCGTGCGACTGCAGCCCCGGCACGTCGAACTGGCCGAGATCGGAGGCACAGGAACGCAGCGCCGTCTCGTCAGAACCGCTTGCATGTTCTCTACATTACACTCTGCACGAGTGATGTCCAGCAAATCTGCCCCTGTTGACATGAAACTTTCAGAGCATCTACGCGAACCGATCCAGGGCAGGCCCTGCGGCTTACCGGCGGCCGGACACTGCACCCGCGATAGACACTGCACCGAGGTACCGACAAAAACGCAGCACCCGCTCGGCACCGACGCCGGGGCGGGTTGAGGAGGGCACATGAGCGGCTACACAGGTGAGGTCGAGGTCGGGGGGCCTTTCGACGTACGCGCCCTGCCAGGGTTGACGATCACGAAGGTCGCGACGAACCCCTTCAACAACAACTGCTATCTGCTCAGGGACGCAGCGACGGGCGACACGCTGCTGATCGACGCAGCCGGCGACCCGGAGCGGCTGCTCGAGGCGCTCGGGGACGGCACGCTCGTCGGGATCGTGGAGACGCACGGGCACTGGGACCACCAGCAGGCGCTGCTGGCCGTGGTGGAGGCGACCGGCGCCCCGGTGCTGGCGACGGCCGCGGATGCCGGCGACCTACCGCTCCCGGTCGACCGGATCCTGGCGAACGGCGACGTCGTGACCGTCGGCACCCATGAGCTGACCGCCATCACCCTGGTCGGGCACACGCCCGGTTCGGTAGCGCTGCACTACGCGGCGGAGGGCGGTCATCTCTTTAGTGGCGACTCCCTTTTCCCAGGTGGGATCGGGAACACCGAGAAGGATGCCGCCCGCTTCACGTCACTGATCGACGACGTCGAGACCAAGCTGTTCGTGCTGCCCGACTCCACCTGGGTCTACCCGGGGCACGGCACCGACACGACCCTCGGCGCAGAGCGCCCCGCGATCCCGGAGTGGCGCGCCCGCGGCTGGTAGGGGCGATCCGCCCCAGCCAGCCTTTCTTGACTGATTCCAGAAAAAGGGCAAGACTCTCGGCGTGCCCACTTCCTTGCCCCACGAGCACTCGCTGCGCGGGGCTGCTCTGCGGGTGACCCGTCCCCGGCTGGCGGTGCTGGCCGCGGTGCACCAGCATCCGCATGCGGACACGGACGCGATCATCCGGGCCGTGCGCACGGATCTCGGCGAGGTGTCCCACCAGGCGGTGTACGACGTCCTGCGTGCCCTGACAACTGCCGGGCTGGTACGTCGGATCGAGCCGCCAGGGTCCGTGGCACGCTATGAGTCGCGGGTCGGAGACAACCACCACCACGTCGTGTGCAGGTCGTGCGGTGCCATCGCCGACGTCGACTGCGCAGTCCAGGAAACGCCCTGCCTCACCGCGTCCGACAACCAGGGCTTCGTCATCGACGAGGCCGAGGTCACCTACTGGGGCTTGTGCCCCACCTGCTCCACATCGTCTGAACACCCTCTGAAACGCCAAGCCCGAAAGGATTCCCGTGCCTGAGAACCACGATGCCGTCGTCGGAGACATGAATGAACAGGACAGCGGAGGTGGTTGCCCGGTCATGGCCGGACGCCCCACGCACCCGACCGAGGGCGCGGGGAACCGCGGGTGGTGGCCCAACCAGCTCAACCTGAAGATCCTCCAGAAGAACCCGGCGGTGGCCAACCCCCTGGGTGAGGCCTTCGACTACGCCAAGGCGTTCCAGGCCCTCGACCTCGACGCCCTCGCGCGCGACGTCGACCAGCTGATGACCACGTCCCAGGACTGGTGGCCGGCGGACTACGGCCACTACGGGCCGTTCTTCATCCGGATGGCCTGGCACAGCGCCGGCACCTACCGCATCAGCGACGGCCGCGGTGGCGCTGGCGCGGGCATGCAGCGCTTCGCCCCGCTCAACAGCTGGCCGGACAACGGCAACCTCGACAAGGCCCGCCGGCTGCTCTGGCCGGTCAAGCAGAAGTACGGCCAGAGCATCTCGTGGGCCGACCTGATGATCTTTGCGGGCAACCGGGCCCTGGAGACGATGGGCTTCACGACCTTCGGCTTCGCCGGCGGCCGCCCCGACGTGTGGGAGCCGGACGAGGACGTCTACTGGGGGCCGGAGGACACCTGGCTCGGCGACGAGCGCCACACCGGTGACCGGACGCTCGAGGCACCACTGGCCGCTGTCCAGATGGGCCTGATCTACGTCAACCCGGAGGGCCCGAACGCCGTCGCGGACCCGATGGCCTCGGCCCGCGACATCCGCGAGACCTTCGCCCGGATGGCGATGAACGACGAGGAGACCGTCGCGCTGATCGCCGGCGGGCACGCGTTCGGCAAGGCCCACGGCGCGGCCGACCCCAACCTCTATGTCGGCGCCGAGCCTGAGGGCGCCCCGCTCGAGGAGATGGGCCTGGGCTGGAAGCAGAGCTTCGGCACCGGCAAGGGCACCGACGCGACCACCAGCGGGATCGAAGGCGCCTGGACGGACACGCCGACGACCTGGGACAACCGCTACCTCGAGATCCTCTTCGGCTTCGAGTGGGAGCTGGGCCACAGCCCCGCCGGTGCGCAGCAGTGGCACCCCGCGGGTGGCGCCGGGATCACCGTCCCGGACGCCGGCGACCCGTCGAAGAAGCTCGCCCCGATGATGACGACGGCGGACCTCGCGCTGCGGGTGGACCCGGTCTACGAGCAGATCTCGCGGCGCTTCCTCGCCAACCCGGACCAGCTCGCGGACGCCTTCGCCCGCGCCTGGTTCAAGCTGACCCACCGCGACATGGGCCCGATCCAGCGCTACCTCGGCCCGCTGGTCCCTGCCGAGACGCTGATCTGGCAGGACCCGGTCCCGGCCGTCGACCACCCGCTGATCGACGCCGCGGACATCGCCGCCCTGAAGGGCCAGATCCTGTCCTCCGGGCTGTCGGTGTCCCAGCTGGTCGCCACCGCGTGGGCGTCGGCCTCGACCTTCCAGGGCGGCGACAAGCGCGGCGGCGCCAACGGCGCGCGTCTGCGCCTCGAGCCGCAGAGCGGCTGGGAGGTCAACAACCCCGCCGAGCTCGCCACCGTGCTCCGCACCCTGTCGGGCATCAAGGATGCTTTCGCCAAGCCGGTCTCGCTCGCTGACCTGATCGTCCTCGCCGGCTGCGCGGCCGTCGAGCAGGCCGCGAAGGCCGCCGGACACGCCGTACAGGTGCCCTTCACTCCGGGGCGCACCGATGCGTCGCAGGAGCAGACCGACGTGGAGTCCTTCGCGACGCTCGAGCCGACCGCGGACGGGTTCCGCAACTACCTCGGCAAGGGCCACCGGCTCCCCGCCGAGTACCTCCTGCTCGACCGGGCGAGCCTGCTGACCCTGAGCGCGCCGGAGATGACCGTGCTCGTCGGTGGCCTACGGGTCCTGGGCGCCAACGCCGGGCAGTCCCCGGTCGGCGTCCTCACCGCGAACCCCGGGACGTTGACGAACGACTTCTTCGTCAACCTGCTCGACCTGGGCACCACCTGGACGCCGGCCGCCGACGACACCTTCGAGGGTCGGGACGCCACCGGCAACGTCGTGTGGACCGGCAGCCGGGTCGACCTCGTCCTCGGGTCGAACTCCGTGCTGCGGGCGCTGGCTGAGGTCTACGCCAGCGACGACGCGAAGGAGAAGTTCGTCGGGGACTTCGTCGCCGCGTGGGACAAGGTCATGATGCTCGACCGGTTCGACCTGGTCTGACCTGGAACGTCCAGGCCTCGGCCTGGACCCGCGCGGTCTGGTGATCGCGTAACCAGACCGAGCGGGCCCGGCCGGTAGAGGACTTCGGGCCGCGGTGTCGAAGACAACGGCATGCGCTCCCCGACCCACGTCCTGCTGACCGCGATCGCCCTGCTCGGCGCCGGCCTGGCCGTGCCCGCCGTTGCGGCGCCGGCCACGCCGATCTACCGCCCGGTGCAGGCCGGTCCGGTCCCGGCCCCGAAGGTCGACGGGGAGAAGGCCGTCACGTACACGGTGCCGACCCGGCACGGCCCGCTTGCGTTGAACGTGATCCACCCCACCTCCGCCGGCCAGATCCTCAAGGCTCACGGGATCCTCACCATCACCCCCTACAGCGCGCTCGGCCGCAACGGCGACAAGAGCATGTGGGTGCCCCGCGGCTACGCGCGGATGACGGCCGACGCGGTCGGCACCGGCGACTCCGGCGGCTGCTACGACTACGGCGGCAAGCGCGAGAAGGAAACCGGCTACGACGTTGTGCAGTGGGTCGCGAAGCAGCCGTGGTCCCTCGGTCGACTCGGCATGCGTGGAGGCTCGTACGACGGAACGACCGCGACGGCTACCGCCGTGATGCGTCCGCCGGCGCTCGCCACCATCGTCCCGGAGGCCGCCATCAGCCGCTGGTACGACTACGCCTACAGCGACGGCATGCGCTACACGCTCAACAACGAGGCACGCGGGCACCAGGGGCCCACCTCGGTCACCGACGAGGGCCTGGACACCCCTGGTGCGTTCGACTTCGGGCTCGCCGTACCGCCCCCGACCGATGTCACCAAGCCGGGCTGGGCCGAGCGCTTCGCGTCCAACGCCGTCGTGTGCGACGAGGTCGAGCACACCATGAAGGGCTACGACCCGAGCCCCGACTATGACGCGTTCTGGCGGGAGCGCGACTACGCGGCGATGGCCTCGAAGGTCACCATTCCGGTGATGGTCGTGCACAACTGGGGTGACTGGAACGTCAAGCAGGACACCGGTTTCCGGCTGTTCAACTCCCTCACGGGGAGCAAGCAGAAGCGGATGTTCTTCGGCACCCGCTGGGACGGCCACGGGACCCCGGGCGGCACCTACAAGGCGACCATCGCGGCGTGGATGGACCGCTGGGTCGCCGGCGTCCCCAACGGCATCGAGCGCCAGCTGCCCGTCATCACCTCGCAGACCTCGCACATCGCCGGCCCCGGCGGGTTCCTCACGTCGAAGACGCCCGGGACCAAGGACCTCACCCTCGGGTCGACCGCGGACTTCTCGCTCGTGCCCGGAGCAGGATCGGGGTCGGGCAGCACGCCCATCGCGATCACCGGAAGCGGCACCGAGTCGCACACCTTCGAGAACCTCACCCCCGGCGGCCACTCCACCTACGCGGCGCTGCAGTCCGGCGTACTCCGCCAGGATGTGCGGATCTTCGGCTCCCCCAAGCTGAAGGTGTCGGTCGACAGCGGCCGGACCTGGCTCACCCTCGCCGTCTCGCTCGTCGACCTCGACGCG
>JANOTZ010000040.1:0-2816 GCA_031416735.1 Frankiales bacterium | reverse complement strand
CGGAGAAGTCAGTCCCGATGAGCCCTTCGCGGGCGACGCCGGTGACCTTGATGGTGGCTTCGTTGACGTCGGTGATCTTGCCCTCGACGCTGATCGTCACCAGCGGGTCGAGGCTCGCCTCGATCAGGCTCCGGGCGTATTCGGAGGTCTCCTTCTGATGCGTCACGTCGCGCACCGCCGCGGTGACCAACAGGCCATCGTCGGTGATGATGGACGACAAGCTGATGTCCACCGGGAACTGGGTGCCGTCCCGGCGTCGGCCACTCAACACCAGACCGGCACCCATCGCGCGCGTCCCTGGGTCCACGAAATAACCCGCCCGGTGCGAAGGGTGGACCTGCCGGAACGCCTCCGGAACCAACACCTCAATGAACTGGCCGACCAGCTCGCCGCGGTCGTAGCCGAACAGCCGCTCCGTCTGACGGTTGACGAACCGGATCTCGCCCGACCGGTCCACCCCCACCATGGCGTCAGGCGCTGCCTCCAGCAGGCCCTCGAACTTCGCCTCGATCTTCCTGCGGTCGGTGATGTTGCGAGCGATCGAGGAGGCGCCGATCACCGCGCCGTTCTCGTCGTAGATCGGTGAGACGGCGAGCGAGACCGGGATGGCCGTCCCGTCCTTCTGGACCCTGACCGTGTCGTAGTGCTCGAGGCGTTGGCCCTCCTTGACCTTCGCCAGGATGACGGCCATCTCCTCGTGTCGATCCTGGTGGGTGATCAGCAGGATGCTCTTGCCGACGATCTCCTCGCTCGAGTAGCCGTACATCCTTTCGGCGGCCGGGTTCCAGCTGGTGATGATCCCCTCGAGGGTCTTGGCGATGATCGCGTCATCGCTGGACTCGACGATCGACGCCACGAGGCTGAGCCGCTCGGTGCTCAAGGCGTCCCTCTCGAGCCTTGGGTGACTGCGTTTCCCCGTTGCCGTGGCATCTCCGGCACCTCCGACACGTGCTTGCTCATCGCCCGTCAATCGACGCTACTACCGCCCGAGTGAGTGGGCAGGAGATTCGGTCAGGCACGGACCGCATCGCCCTCCGCAGACGGGGACAAACGTCTACAACTTGGCAGGCACGGGGGTCTACGGCAGCGGCGAACCGGTGCCGGTCACCGCGATGTCGATGAACTTCCGTAGCGGGGGGATGCGGTGCATCCACAAGGTGGTGGCCTGGCGGTGCAGCCGGAGGGTGACCCGGCCGTCCGCCGCGACCTGGAAGGTCGGGGCCTCGATGGTCTCGTTGTCCTTGAGTACCGCGGTGACTGCCGTGTCGTAGGCGCCCTGGACGTCGCGGGTGCTCTTGTAGGAGTCCGCCGCGAGGCTCGCCGCGATGCTCGCGTGGTCGGCACCGTTGAAGTGGGCGGTCACCAGGGCGATCCCGTCGAAGGCGATGAGCCCCAGGAACGCCAGGGACGCCGCCAGCTTGGTGAGCCAGCCGAGCACGATTGAGCCAGAGTCATCTTTCACTCTTTCCGGTTCGGCGTCCCGGCCCCTTCCCTTGAGGACCGGGGGCTCAACCGGGCAAGCACCGGTGCGAGGAGCTGCTCGACCTCCGGCACCTGCACCCGGCGGGCCGCCCACAGGTAGCCGCCGAGCAGCAGCACGGCGCCGCTCAGCGTGCCGACCGCGGCCCCGGTCGTGCCTGTCCCGACGAGCTGTTCCACCACCAGCACCGCGGCGAGGGCGGCGAGGGCCGGGACGAGCACCGCGAACAGGCACCGGACGGTGGTGCGGAGCACGGCGCCGGACGGGTCGCGGGGGACGCGCCGGGCCAGCACCCTCGTGCAGACGAGCACCCCGACCAGGTACGCCGAGGCCTGGCCGGCCGCGAGTCCGATGATCAACAGGTCGTCCGGCAGGCTGACGTACAGGGCGACGTCGACGACCACGGTGGTGGCGTTCACCGTCAGGTTGATCAGCGCCGGGGTGCGGGTGTCCTGCAGGGCGTAGAAGGCGCGGAGCTGCAGCTGGTAGGTGCTGAAGGCCACCAGGCCGCAGGCGAAGACCCCGAGCAGGGTCCCGACGAAGCGGGCGTCGTCGACCGACGTGCGTCCGTGCCCGAACACCAAGGTGGCGATCGACCGCCCCAGCACGAGGTAGGCGACGGCGGCTGGGACCAGGAGGCTCACGGTGAGTCGCAGCCCGCGGTCGAGCTGACGGCGCAGCTCCTCGAGCCGGTCGTCCGCGGCGGCCCGACTCATCGACGGGAGCAGGGCGGTGATCACGCTGACCGCGACGACCGCGTGCGGCAGCTGCCAGAGCAGGAAGGCGAACGTGTAGGCCGGGTAGTCGCGCTCCTGGTGCGTCCCGGTGGCGAGCTGCACCACCACGACGAGCACCAGCTGGTTGCAGACGACGTAGAAGAAGGTCCAGCGGGCCAGTCGGCCTGCCGCGCCCAGGCCGGTGCCGCGGAAGTCGAAGCGCGGCCGCAGGCGCAGCCCGGTTGCGCGGAGCGAGGGCAGCAGGGCGAGGGTCTGGGTCACGATGCCGAGGCTGACGCCGATCCCGAGCACCAGGACCTGCGTCCGGGTGATGCTGGCGCTGGTCAGCGCCGCCGGACCGGGGACGAGCGCGAAGACCACCAGGGTGGCGATGACGACCAGGTTGTTCAGGACCGGCGCCCACATGGGGGCCCCGAACTTGCCCTGGGTGTTGAGGTAGGCGCCCAGGATCGCGCCCAGCCCGTAGAACAGCACCTACGGCAGGAAGAAGCGGGCGAACCGCACCGCGAGGTCGCGGGTCTCGGGGTCCACGTCGGCGTTGGCGTAGAGGTCGACGATCTGCGGGGCCAGCAGCACCAGCAGCAGCGAGGCGGTCCCGA
>JANOTZ010000039.1:0-7167 GCA_031416735.1 Frankiales bacterium | reverse complement strand
CCCCTCAGGACAACGCGCGGCGCTGCTCCGCCGAGGGGCCTGGCTGGTCACCGCCCTGTTGCTCCTGTCGGTCGCCTCGCTGGTGTTCGCCCTCATCGCGCCGCCGCAGTTGACGCGGCTGCTCGTGCCCGGCCTCGGTGACCGGCTGCCCGGTGCCGCGGCGCCCCGTCTGCAGAACGGCCCCGACCAGAGCGGCTCCCCGCGCCAGGTGCTGTCCGTGCCGACCGCGCTCCCGTCCGCCGAGCCCTCTTTCCAGCCGGCCTCGCCCACGCCCTCGCCCACGCCCTCGCCCACGCCCTCGCCCACGCCGGCGCCCCCGGTGACTCCGAGGGCTCCCGGCTCGCCGGCGTCCTCGCCCGCCGCCAGCGAGACGCCGATCAACCGGCCGACCGCGCCACCGGGGCAGAGCAAACCGACCCCCACCGCGACCCAGCAGCCCGCGCCGACCCCGACCTCCACGCCGCGCGGCCAGGGCAAGCCGACGAGTCGGCCCGCCCAGCCGCGCAGCAAGCCGACGGCGAGCCCCACCCCGTGAAGGTCCGTGCAGCAAGGGTTCTGGCGCGCCGGCCCTCTGCGCACTGGGGCCTGCTCGCCGTACTCCTGCTCTGCCTGATCGCGGCACTCACCCTCGACGGGCTGACCCGGGGTGGCGGGACCGGGACGCGCGCGCTGCGCGGAAGCCCCGCGCCGCTGCCGGGCAGCGTCGTCTACCAGGGCAGCGAGGGGATCGGTGCCCGCGGGCTGCCTGACCGCACCGCGGCGCTGACCTTCGACGACGGCCCCGACCCGCGCTGGACCCCGCAGGTCCTGGACGTGCTGAAGCGCGAGCAGGTGCACGCGACGTTCTTCGTCACCGGCGAGGCCGCCTCGCGGCACCCCGAGCTGGTCCGTCGGATGCTCGCCGAGGGGCACGAGATCGGGCTGCACACCTGGACCCACAGCGAGCTCGCGAGCCTGCCCGCCTGGCGCGCCCGACTGGAGCTGTCGCTCACCCAGCTGGCCGTCGCCCGCGCCACTGGACACACCACCGCGCTGATGCGCCCGCCCTACTCCTCGACGCCCGACGCGGTCTCTACCGAGGACCGGCGGGTCCTGCGGCGGGCCTCCGACGACGGCTATGTCGTCGTGCTGTCCGATCGCGACGGACAGGACTGGCGCCGTCCGGGCGTAGCCGAGATCGTGCGCACCGCAGGGCCGGACGGCGGTCGCGGAGCGGTGGTGCTGTTGCACGACGGCGGGGGCGACCGGGCCCAGACCGTCGCGGCGCTGCCCGGCGTGATCGCGGCCTACCGCACCGAGGGCTTCGCGCTGTCGACCGTCAGCTCCGGCCTCGGGCTCGCGCCAACGGCCGCCGTCCGACCCGCCGGCCGGTTCATGGTCGCCGAGGGCCACGCCATCGTGACGGCCGCCCACCTGTCCCGCTGGCTCCCGGGGTCGGTCAACCTGCTCGTCCTGCCGCTGGCCGCTCTCATGCTGCTGCGCACGGTGCTGGTGCTCGGCCTCGCGGGTCGGCACGTGCGCGTCTCGACCCGCCGGGTCGGCACGGGCGACTGGGCGCCGCCCGTCAGCGTCGTCGTGCCCGCGTACAACGAGGCCGTCGGCATCGAGGCGTCCATCCGCTCCCTTGCGGCCAGCACCTACGCGGGCGAGCTCGAGATCGTCGTCGTCGACGACGGGTCGACCGACGGCACGGCCGACCTGGTCGAGAGTCTCGCCCTGCCCGGAGTGTTGGTGGTGCGACGGGTCAACGGCGGCAAGGCGGCAGCGCTGGCGACCGGCATCGAGCAGACGTCCCACGAGCTGCTGGTGCTGCTCGACGGCGACACGGTCTTCGAGCCCGAGACGATCCGCTGGGTGGTGCAGCCGTTGCGCGACCCCAAGGTCGGCGCGGTGAGCGGCAACATCAAGGTCGGCAACCGGCACGGCCTGTTGGGGCGCTGGCAGCACCTCGAATACGTCATGGGCTTCAACCTCGACCGTCGGGTGCAGGACCTGTTCGGCTTCATCGCGACCGTCCCCGGTGCCTGCGGGGCCTTCCGTCGCGAGGCCCTCGATGCGGTCGGCGGGATGAGCCTCGACACCCTGGCCGAGGACACCGACATCACGATGGCCATCTCGCGGGCCGGTTACCAGGTGGTCTACGAGGAGCGCGCCCGTGCGTGGACGGAGGCGCCGCTGACGATGCGGGACCTGTGGCGGCAGCGCTACCGGTGGGCCTACGGCACGTTGCAGTGCGTCTGGAAGCACCGGGGGGCGATGCGCGAGCGCAGCACCCTCGGGCTGATCGGCATCCCCTACGTGCTGACGGTGCAGGTGCTCGTCGCGCTGCTCTCGCCGGTGGTCGACATCTTCGCCGCCTACGGTCTGCTGTTCGGCGACGCGCAGCAGGTCCTGCTGGTCTGGGGCGGGTTCCAGCTGCTCGGGATCGTGTCCGCCGGCTACGCCCTGCGGCTCGACGGCGAGAGCCTGCGCCCGCTCTGGGTGCTCCCGCTGCAGCAGTTCGTCTACCGCCAGCTGATGTACCTCGTCATCATCCAGTCCGTCGTCGCGGCCCTCGCCGGACTGCACCTGCCGTGGCACAAGCTGGAACGCACCGGCCTCGATGCCGAGGTCCTGGGGTCGCCGGCCGAAATCGCGGTGGCGCACCCCCGATAGGCTCGGTTCTCCGGCTACCGAAGGAGAGCACCGTGCTCCGCATGTCCACCCTGTTCCTGCGCACGCTGCGTGAGGACCCGGCGGACGCGGAGGTCCCGAGCCACAAGCTGCTCGTCCGCGCCGGCTATGTACGGCGGGTGGCTCCGGGCATCTACAGCTGGCTCCCTCTTGGGCTGAAGGTCCTCAACAACGTCGCTTCCGTCGTACGCGAGGAGATGGACGCGATGGGGGCGCAGGAGGTGCAGTTCCCGGCGCTGCTGCCCCGCGAGCCGTATGAGACGACCGGCCGCTGGACGGAATACGGTGACGGGCTGTTCCGGCTCAAGGACCGCAAGGGCGGCGACTACCTCCTCGGGCCGACGCACGAGGAGCTGTTCACCTTGATGGTCAAGGGGGAGTGCTCGTCCTACAAGGACCTGCCCCTCTCGCTCTATCAGATCCAGACGAAGTACCGCGACGAGGCGCGACCCCGCGCCGGCATCCTGCGCGGCCGCGAGTTCCTCATGAAGGACAGCTATTCCTTCGACCTCACCGACGAAGGACTGACCGCGAGCTACCAGGCGCATCGCGACGCCTACGTGAAGATCTTCTCCCGGCTCGGCCTGGACTACCGCATCGTCAGCGCCGTCAGCGGCGCGATGGGCGGCAGCGACAGCGAGGAGTTCCTCGCCGTCGCGCCCACCGGGGAAGACACCTACGTCTCCTGCACCTCCTGCGACTACGCCGCCAACGTCGAGGCCGCGACCGTCCGCGCCCCCGAGCCTGTCGACCCCTCGACCCGGCCGGCGCTCGAGGTGCTCGACACCCCCGACACCCCGACCATCGACACCCTCGTCGCTCTGCTCCAGAGCAAGGGGCACGACGTGACTGCCGCCCAGACGTTGAAGAACGTCGTCCTGCAGCTCAAGCAGCCCGACGGCTCGCGATCGTTGCTGGTCGTCGGGGTGCCCGGTGACCGCGAGGTCGACCTGAAGGCGGTGGAGGCCAACGTCTTCCCGGCCGAGGTCGAGGCTTTCGACGACTTCGCCAAGCACCCCGGCCTGGTCCGCGGCTACCTCGGGCCGCAGGTCCTTGCCGGCTTGAAGATCCGCTACCTCGTCGACCCGCGCATCACCGAGGGCTCGGCCTGGGTGACCGGCGCCAACGAGCCGGGTCGGCACGCCGTCAACGTCGTCATGGGCCGCGACTTCGTGCCCGACGGTGTGGTGCCCGCCGCCGAGGTGCGCGAGGGCGACCTGTGCCCCCTGTGCGGGTCGGCGTTGGCCATCAACCGCGGCATCGAGATCGGCCACGTTTTCCAGCTGGGCCGCAAGTTCTCGGACGCCTTCGCCCTCGACGTCCTCGGCCCCGAGGGCAAGCCGGTCCGGGTCACCATGGGCTCCTACGGCATCGGGGTCTCCCGGGCCGTCGCCGCCATCGCCGAGCAGGCACACGACGACAAGGGCCTGATCTGGCCGCGCGCCGTCGCTCCCGCGGACGTGCACGTCGTCATCGCCGGACAGGGTGACCAGCAGGAAGAGGGCCGGCGGATCGCCGCCGAGCTCGAGGCTGCGGGCCTGAAGGTGCTGCTCGACGACCGGCACAAGGTCAGCCCCGGGGTCGCGTTCAAGGACGCCGAGCTGATCGGCATCCCGACCTACGTCGTGGTGGGCAAGGCGCTGTCCGAGGGCGTCGTCGAGATCCGCGACCGGCGCACCGACGATGCTGCCCGCGTCCCCGTCGGCGAGTGCGTCGCCATCGTGCGGGCCGTCATCCTGGAGGACAACGCCGCCCTGGCCATGGCCGCCCACGTAGCCGTCGAGTCGGCGTGACCGTCGAGTCCGCGTGGCCATTGAGTCCGCGTGACCGTCGAGTCGGCGTGACCGTCGAGTCCGCGTGACCATTGAGGCGGTGCTCTTCGACTGGGGCGGCACCCTCACCACCGGCATGACCTATGAGCCCTCGGACCTGCTCGCGATGTGGCACGCGGCGGCGGAGGTCCTGGACCCCGACGACCCGTTGCCGCTCGCCGAGCGGCTGCTGGCGGCCGAGGACGAGTGGTGGCGTTTGCGGGTCCGCGACGGTGGCGGCTCGCTGAGCGGGACCACCGAGGAGCTGGTGCGCTCGGTCGAGCAGCGCACCCACCTGCCGGTCCAGGCGGCGATCGACGCCTACCACGGGGCATGGGAGAAGACCGTTGCGCACGACGAGGCGGCGCAACGCGTCCTGCAGGGATGCAAGGACCGGGGCTGGAAGACCGGCCTGCTGTCCAACACGCACTGGCCCCGCGACATCCACGACCGCTGGCTGGACGAGGCGGGCCTGCTCCCGCTGATCGACGTACGCGTCTACACCTCCGATCTGGCACACATGAAGCCGCACCCCGAGGCCTTCGGGGCGCTGCTCTCAGCGCTCGGAGCGACCGCAGCGACGTCGGTGTTCGTCGGCGACCGGCCGCACGACGACGTCAGCGGCGCGCAGGCCGTGGGGATGCGGGCGGTGCTGCTCACCGGTCGTCCCGTGCCTGAGCACGAGGTCACGCCCGACGCGCAGATCCCTGAGCTGGCAGGTCTTCTCGACGTGCTGGACCGCTGGTAATTCGGGCGGGACAAGTCCTCAGGCTGAGAGCCTGGCATGGCGTTGCGGCACCACGCTGACGGCTACCAGAGGACAGTCAGCCCGGGAAGCCCTGCGAAGGCCCGGTCCTTGCTGACGAGCGGCACGCCCTCACGCATCGCCTGGGCAGCGAGGGCCCGATCGAACGGGTCGGAGTGACCCCACTCCAGGCCGCCGGCTGCCAGCGCGTGGTCGCTGGACAGAGCCAGGTGGCTCGCCCCGAGGCGTTCGGTCAGGCGGTCGTACTGCCTGATCAGCACGGCCACTTCCGGCCAGCCGCCGGACCGGTGCTTCATGCTCATCTCCCACGCGGTCACGGCTGACACGAGCAAGGGAACGGTGGCGTCGGAGATGAGCTCCCGGGCGGCGGCCGACAGCCGGTCGGGAGCCGTGACGGCCCAGACGAACGCGTGCGTGTCGAGCAGCACGGTCACTGCCAGCCAGCCAGGTCCTCGCCGCTGAGCGGGAGGAACACGTCGTCGGGGACGTCGAGTGGCAGGAAGCCGAGTTCGCGGCGGGTCGGGGTCTCCAGCGGCACCAGCCGGACCAGAGGTTTTCCGGCGCGGGCGACGATCACTTCTTCGCCGGCCAAGGCCGCGTCCAGGAGCTGGGAAAGCGTCGCCTTCGCCTCCGCGATGTTCCGGATGACCATGTTGACCAGACTAACCTGTTCATGTGGCGCAAACAAGCCTCGGTCCACACGGGGCCGCCCTTGCGCCGGACCCGGCCCGCTAGTGGTCACGCCCGTTAGTTCGTCGGTGGTCATGCCGCTTGGGTTTCGGTGGCGGACGGTGTTCCGAGGAGCCGGTCGAGGCACGAGCTAACGGACAGAGCCACGAGTCCCGGCTCAATCATCCAGCCCCAGACTCGACGGTAGTAGGGCCAGACTCAGGTTGTTTCCACAGATGTCAGCGGAGCCTCCATCTTGTCGGGGTTGGAATATAGGTTTGAGTCATGGACCTCTTCACCTCGGTGCGTAAGGCGGGCGCTCTCGACCGCCTGGCTGAGCTCGAGGAACAGGACGCCCAGCTGTTCGCGGCCCGCGCACAGGCCCTGGTCGATGTCGAGGACGTCTGCCGGGCCCAGCCCGACAGTGACCGCGCGATGGGGTTCGTGGCGCTGGACATCGCGACGGCCTGTGACATCGCGCAGATCACCGCCACTGCCCGGCTCACCAAGGCTAAGCACCTGATCCACGACCTGCCCCTGACCTTTGAGCACCTGCGTCGTGGCCAGCTCCGGGTCGGCCAGGCCGTGGCGCTGATGGAGGAGACCAAGGACCTGCCTGCCACCACCTGTCAGGCCGTGGAGGCGCGGGCGCTGCCCAAGGTGCTCGGGATGACCAGCGGCGACACCCGCCGCACGGTGAAACGCATCATCGTGACCGTCGACGCCGAGGCCTCCGAAGCCCGCCGCCAGACCAAGATCCGCGAACGTCGCATCTGGAACAGCCCGCGGCCTGACAGCCGGGCCATGATCGGCGCTGAGCTGTCCGCTGAGGACGCCGGCCGGTTCCACCGCGGCCTCACCGTCCTCGCCAGGAGCCTCTACGGGCCGCAGGATCCCCGGACGCTGGATCAGCAGTGCGCGGACCTGTTCGCCCAACTCCCCGACTTCGCGATCGCCCACCTCGCCGACCCCGCACCCTCCACCTGCAGCAGCAGCGACTGCACCGGCACCGGGCCGGGTCTGCGGGCGTTCCTGGGCCTGGCCGGGCCGGGCAACGCCCTGACCCGACGGCAGGCCCGCAAGGTCCAAGCCGTCGTCCTCATCCCGTGCGAAACCGCCCTGGACCTCGCTGAGCACGGCGCGGAGCTCATCGACTACGGCCCGATCACCAGCTTCCACGCCCGTGACCTGCTCGCCGCCGCCGAGCTCCGCAAAGCCTGCACCGACCTACGCACCGGCCGGCTCATC
>JANOTZ010000038.1:0-28312 GCA_031416735.1 Frankiales bacterium | reverse complement strand
GGCTCGGCCTCCCCGAGGAGCACGTCGGCGAGGGCCTCGGCCATCTCCTGCCCACCGAGCCAGCAGACCACGACGGCCGCGGCATCTGCTGCCCAGTCCAACTGCACCGGCGCACCGGCGTTGACGACCACGACGGTGCGGGGGTTGACCGCGCACACCCGGCGTACCAGCTCGTCCTGGTCGCCGGGCAGGTGCAGGTCGGTGCGGTCGTGACCTTCGGTCTCCCACTCGTCGGTGGTCCCCACCATCACGATGGCGACATCCGCCGCCGCCGCAGCGGCGACCGCCCTCGCGAGCAGGTCCACGGTGGCGGGCGCGCGGTGCCCGAGCTTCAGCCCGTGCAGGATCACCGAGCCCTCACTGCTGTAGTCGATGACGACCTCGACGTCCCGTCCGGCGGTGAGGTCGACCAAGGCGTGCCGCTCCTGCGAGCCCAACCCGAACAGCTCCGTGCCCGGGGGCGGCGGGTCGGCGATGCCGTCGAGGACCACGGTGCCGTCCACGGTGACGCGGGCCCGGCCGGCCTGGGTGAGGGTGAACAGGTGCGGTCCGCTGTCGGCTACGGGCAGCACTCCCCTTGCAGTGAAGGAGAAGTGGTCCGGGTCGAGCCCCTCTATGGGGGCGTCGAACCAGAGCAGTCGGCCGTCGCGCTCCGTCGTGGTCCCCGCCTCGTTGCCTTCGGCATCGCGGAAAGTGGTCGTGAAGGGGATGGCCAGCTCACGGACGGTCTTGTCGATGACGCAGCCGGGTTCGACGACCAGGTGGTCGAGGCGGGCCGCGAGTACGTCGGCCAGGCTGGTGACCCGGTGCGCCCGCAGCTGCGCGGAACCCCCGCCCATCAGGTGCGCCCGGACAGCGCCCGGTCCGATAAGGGCTACAGATCCCTTGCCTGACAGGGGAAGCAGCCCATCGTTGCTGAGCAGCACCGTCGAGTCCGTGGCGGCCCGACGGGCCACGGCCCGGTGCTCGGGGAGCTCGGCGGCTCGCTCGCTTTCCGGGCTGTCGTCCCAGGCACCGAGCCGGTCGATGAGGGTCAGCCACCGCCGCGCCGACGCGTCGACCTGCCGTACGTCCACCTCACCTCGC
Source organism: Frankiales bacterium (assembly GCA_031416735.1). GTDB lineage: Bacteria > Actinomycetota > Actinomycetes > Mycobacteriales > SCTD01 > RYN-111. The sequence goes on along the minus strand of JANOTZ010000038.1, from coordinate 27,226 downwards.
TCCACGGCGTCCGCGAGCGGCTTCCCGAAGTACCGGCCGGGGCCGGGCATCTCGAGGTCGAGGCCCGCGTCGGCGCTGCCCTGGGTGGAGCCGACGGCGAACCAGTCGGTCATGACGACGCCGTCGAAGCCGAGGTCGCCGCGCAGGACCTCAGTGAGGAGCCGGCGGTCCTCCGCGCACCAGCGTCCGTTGAGCCGGTTGTAGGACGTCATGACGGCGAGCGCGCCGGCCTCGCGGATCGCCAGCTCGAAGGGCACGAGATACAGCTCGCGCAGGGCCCGCTCGTCGATGCGCGAGTCGATGGTGGTGCGCTCGAACTCCGCCTCGTTGCCCAGCAGGTGCTTGACCGTGGCCGCGACACCCCGGCTCTGCACGCCCCTGACGAAGCCGGCCGCGATCAGCCCGGACAGCAGCGGATCCTCGGAATAGCACTCGAAGGTGCGGCCGGCGAGCGGGCTGCGGACCAGGTTGACCGTCGGCGCGAGGAGCACCCGCGCGGACTTGGTGCGGGCCTCCTCCCCGAGGACGGCACCGACCTCCTGGACCAGTGCGGGATCCCAGGTGGCCCCCAGCGCCGTCCCGCACGGGACGCACAACGCACTGACCCGGCCCGCGCCCAGCAGCGCGGAGCCGCGCGCACCGTTGGGTCCGTCCGTGACGGTGATCGCCGGGATGCCGTACTCGGGTACGCCGGGCACCGTCCACATGTCCTGGCCCGCGGTGAGGCTTGCCTTCTGCTGGAGGGTCAGCCGTCCGAGCAGCGCGTCGAGGTCCACCATGGCCGCCATCCTGCCGTGGTCGCACCCGGCCCGGCCTTCAGGTCAGGACCGGCCGGCGTGCCGCGGTCAGGACCGGCCGGCTTCCAGGTCGAGCAGCCACCGCTTGCGGGCCAGCCCGCCGCCGTACCCGGTGAGGTTGCCGGTGCTGCCGACCACGCGGTGGCAGGGGACCACGATGCTGACCGGGTTCTTGCCGTTTGCAAGCCCGACCGCCCGACTCGCCCGTGGCCTGCCGACGGCGAGGGCGAGCTCGCCATAGCTCCAGCTTTCGCCGTACGGGATGGTGCGTAGACCGGCCCAGACTTCCTGCTGGAAAGGCGATCCAGCCAGAGCAAGGGGTACGTCGAAGTCCTTGAGCTCGCGTCTCCAGTAGGCCTCGAGCTGCTCCTGCAACCCGGGGAGGAGCGTGTCGTCCCGGGCTGCGTCTATGACCGGCCGGTGCCGCTGGTCCTCCATGTAGAGCCCGATGAGCGCGTCGTCCTCGGCGACGAGGGTGAGCGGTCCGAGTGGGCTGTCGATGACGGCGTGGGTCTTCATGCGGTGACTCCTGGGAGATTGTTGACGGGGTGGTCGCCGAGAGCCCAGAGGTGCTGGACGGCGTAGGCCCGCCAGGGGCGCCATCGTTCGGCGCGGGCTTGGAGCTCCTTGCCTTCGAGGCCGAGGGTGGCGGCGAGTTGGACGACGCCGAGGTCGGTCGGCAGGAAGGCATCGGGGTCGCCGAGGGCGCGCATCGCGATCGTCTCGACCGTCCAGGGACCGATGCCCTTGAGGGCACTGAGTTGTTCTCGCGCCTGGTTGCGGTCGACGCCCGGATCGAGGTCCAGGCTGCCGTCGGCGAGGGCGCGGGCCAGTCGCAGGACGGTCTCGCGCCGACTGGCCGGCATCGCGAGATGGTCACCCGCCTCGGCCAGTGCCGCGGGGGTGGGGAACAGGTGGGTGAGGGTCGCGTCCTGGATCGGCGCGCCGAGGGCGGTGACGAGTCGGGCGGCGTGGGTGCGGGCCGCTTTGGTGCTGACCTGCTGGCCGAGCACGGCACGCAAGGCCATCTCCTGCTCGTCCACGGTCCGGGGGACGCGGCGGCCGGGGGCGTTACGGATCAGGGGTTCCAGGAGCGGGTCGTCCGCGAGCAAGGCGTCGACGGCGACCGGGTCGGCGTCGAGGTCGAGCAACCGCCGGCACCGGGCGATGGCGACTGAGAGATCGCGGAGGTCCTGCAGCGCCAGGGTGCAGCGGATGTGGTCGGGGGTCGGGGTGAGGGCGACGACCCCGGAGCCGTGCGGGAGCCGGAGGGTCCTGCGGTAGGCGCCGTCGCGCCACTCCTCGACCCCCGGCACCGCGGTGGCTACCAGGTGACCGAACAGGTTGTCGGGAAACAGCGGCTGGCGGAACGGCAGGCGCAGCGTCACGATGCCCTTGGCGGGGGGCAGGTTGAGCCGGGCGCGGGTGCGCAGATCGCCTGGCGTGGTGGCGAACACGTCCCGAACCGTGTCGTTGAACTGCCGGACGCTGCCGAAGCCGGCGGCGAAGGCGACGTCGGCGAGCGGGAGCCCGGTGGTCTCGATGAGGAGCCGGGCGGTCTGCGCCCGCTGGGCCCGGGCCAGCCCGAGCGGGCCGGCCCCGAGCTCGGCGTGGAGCAGCCGCTCGAGCTGGCGCCGGCTGTAGCCGAGTCGCTGCGACAGGCCGGGCACGCCTTCCCGGTCGACGACGCCGTCGGCGATGAGACGGACGGCCCGGGCGACCAGGTCGGAGCGCAGGTCCCACTCCGGCGACCCCGGGCTGGCGTCGGGACGGCAGCGCTTGCAGGCCCGGAAGCCGCCCGCCTGGGCCGAGGCCGCGGTCGGGTGGAAGACGACGTTCTTCGGCTTCGGCGGTACGGCGGGACAGCTGGGGCGGCAGTAGATCCCGGTCGTCAGAACCGCGGTGACGAACCACCCGTCGAAGCGGGCGTCCTTGGCCTGTACGGCCGCCAGGCACTGGGCGAAGTCTCGGTGCACCCGCTCATCATGCCTTCGGCCCCGGGTGCCGTCTAGCGGGATTGCGCCATGGACCTCAGCAGCAGCGGGCGGCCGTCGGGACCGCGGCGTCGAAGGTCTCGGTGTCGGCCAGGACGGTGTAGACCTCCCACCGCTCGCCCGCCGGTCCGGTGACCCAGACCTTGTCCTGGGTGGCGAAGCAACAGGTCTGGCCGATCTCCTCGGCGGTGAACAGCCCTGCGCCGGACAGCCGGGCGATCTCGCTGTGCACCTGCTCGCTGCTCTCGACCTCGACGCCGAGGTGGTTCAGGGTGCCGCCCTGGCCGGGGTTCTCCAGCAGGACGAGCTTGAGGGGCGGCTCGGCGATCGCGAAGTTGGCATAGCCGGGCTTGACCTTGTTGGGCTGGGCACCGAACAGCGTGGAGTAGAAGGTGATGGCTGCGTCGAGGTCGTCGACGTTGAGAGCCAGCTGCACACGGGACACGGGAGTCCTCCTCAGAGATTTGATGGATGTCGTAGAGGTACGATGCCTCAGGTCTTCGATGGATGTCAAGTTTGACGAACATCTAATTAGTCGGGAGGATGGACGCATGCCCAGAGCCCTTCCTGTCCTCGACGTCAGCGCCCCCGTCTGCTGCTCACCGCTGGCAGCCGGCGCCATGGATGCCCAGGCGGCCCTCGAGGTCGCGCTGCGGCTCAAGGCGCTGGCCGACCCCGTCCGGGTGCGGCTCATGTCGCTGATCCTCGCGGCCGGACAGCAAGGCAGCTGCACGTGCGATCTGGCGCCAGCGGTCGGCGTGACCGAGGCGACCGTCAGCCACCACCTCAAGCAGCTGCGTGAGGCCGGCCTCGTCGAAGGCACCCGCGAGGGCATGAACGTGTTCTACCGCCCGCTGCGCGACAACCTGACCGCGCTGTGCCGCATCATCGACCCGGCGTGCTGCTGATGTCGTTGCTACGTAAGGCTTTTGCCGAGTTTCTCGGCAGCGCTTTGCTTGCCGCCACCGTCGTCGGCTCAGGCATCGCCGCCGCATCGCTGTCGGAGGATCCCGGCCTGCAGCTGCTCGAGAACGCGCTCATCACGGGGGCCGTCCTGGTGGCACTCATTCTCGCGCTCGGACCAGTGTCGGCCGCCTTCAACCCGGTCGTCACTCTGGTCGAGCGGTTCTTCGGGGCGATCAGCACCCGCGAGGCACTCGCCTTCATCGCCGCGCAGGTCGTGGGGTGCAGCCTGGGGGTGATGGTCGCCAACCTCATGTACGACCTGCCCGCCGTCGACCTGAGCCAACACACCCGTGAGGGCGGCGGCCTGTGGCTCGGCGAGGTGGTCGCCACCCTCGGGCTGGTCGTCGTCATCTTCGGCGTCGTCCGGTCCGGGCGGGGCGCGTCGGTGGCCTACGCCGTCGGTGGCTACATCACGGCGGCCTACTGGTTCACCAGCAGCACCAGCTTCGCCAACCCGGCCATCACCCTCGCCCGGACCCTGTCCGACACCTTCGCCGGCATCGCTCCGTCGTCGGTGCCGATGTTCGTCCTCATGCAGCTGATCGGTGGAGCCCTGGCGGTCGGCGCGGTCGTGCTGCTCTATCCGGACGCCCGGAGAGTGGCGGCAGACGTGAGCGCCGGGGCAGAGCGATGAAGCCCGTGGTGCTGTTCGCCTGCATCCACAACAGCGGCCGCTCGGTCGCCGCCCAGGTGCTTGCCGAGCACTACGGTGCGGGTCGTCTCGACGTACGCTCCGCAGGTTCCGAACCGGGAGCCGGCGTCAACCCCGGCGTCGCCGCAGTGCTCGCGGAGCGGGGCCTGTCGACCGATGGCCACCTGCCGTCGCTGCTCACCTTCGACGGCGTCCAGGAAGCGGACGTCGTCATCACCATGGGGTGCGGAGAGACCTGCCCGGTCTTCCCCGGGAAGCGCTACGAGGACTGGCCGGTCGAGGACCCGAAGGACCAACCCCTCGACGTCGTACGGCGGATCGTGGACGACGTCGACGCCCGGGTGCGCGATCTCCTCACCCGCCTCTGACCCCTCCGGGCGGTCAGACCACCCTCATGATGGCAGCCAGCCGCTCGCCAGGGTTGAAGGCTTGCTGGTGGGCGTCGTGCCAGCGGTGACGCCAGAAGCCACCTCGTTCGGCGGTCATCCGACGGTGGCAGTTGGCACACCGGACGTCACACTTCTCGATCTCATCGAGAATCACCTGCCAGGCGACGAGCTCATGGACGAGCCGAGCGATGTCGCCGCGCTTCTGCGTCCCTGGCCGGTGATCGAACTCCAAGACGCGCACGTCACGCTCCGCGCAGTCGACACACGGGTGCTCGAGCAGATGATCGACGATGCGTGCTCGGTAGTCGTCACGCACCCGTCGAGACCGTGCCCCGACCTTGGCGACGTGCCTCTCACGGTTCTCGAGGTACCAGGCCTTGCAGCAGTCACGGGACCGTGGCTGGCGACCTTCTGGCGCGACCCGTCGGAGATTGAACGCCTCCAGCGGCTTCGTCTCACCGCACGTCACACATCGCTTCATGCCCCGACGATATGGGCCTGCTCCGACACAAAAACGTGTGTACCCCCGGACGGTACTGACCCGTCTTCCAGGGCTTAAAAGGCCCTTGCATCACCTTAATGCTTCGGGGGCAGGGGGCATGCGCTGAGCAGAACGCCCTTCCCGGGCAGAGTCTAGGGTCCGGGCCGCGGGCAGCGGTGCAGGTCCTACGTCGGCAGCTCGGCGAGCAGGCGCACATGGGTGCGGCTCCGCTGGTTCTCGGCGATGGTCACCAGCTCCTCGAGCCGTTCCCACCCCGCACCGGCGGCCTCGCGCTCCAACAGGTCGAAGAGCTCCCCCAAGGCGTGCGCACCCAGCGAGCGGGAGGCGCCCTTGAGCCGGTGCGCGGTGCCCTTCAGCATTTCCCGGTCCCGGTCGCGACAGCCGCCGGCGAGTTGCGGCACCGCCACCTGCAGGTCGCTCAGCAGCATCTCGACCAATTCGCGGACAGCCACGTCACCGAGTTGCCCGCGGAGCTTGGCGACGACCTGCACGTCCACGAGCCTGGCCTCAGCGTCGGCGACCGGCTCGGCGAGTGCACTGCGCAGCACCCCCGACAGTGCTGCCACGAGGATCGGCTTGCCGAGGAAGTCATCCATCCCCGCTTCACGGCAACGCCGGACATCCTCAGGGGCGACGTTCGCGGTCATGGCGATGATGTGAATCTGCCGCTCCGGCCAACGCGACCGGATCTGCCGGGTCGCCTCCAGCCCGTCCATCTCCGGCATCTGGATGTCCATGAACAGCACGTCATAGGCACGCAGCTCCAACGCGGCCAACGCCTCCCGGCCACTGGCCGCCACATCGGCTCGGAAGCCGAACCTGGCCAGTAGGTGCAGGGCCACCTTCTGGTTCACCGGGTTGTCCTCCACCACGAGGACGGAGAGCGGCCGCCGGTCGTTCGACAGGTCGAACACCGAGGCCGCGTCGGGCTTCTGGGCCTGTGCAGGTTCGGCGGGTGACAGCAGCCTGGCCATCATCGCGAAGAGCTGCTCCTGCTGGGCCGGCTTGGACAGGACCACATCGAAGGTGCCCCGCGCCGCCACCTCCCGGGTGTAGGGCCCGGCGGAGGACAACAGGACCAGCCGGAGGTTGGGGAACCGTGCGCGCAACAGCTCGCCCAGCTCGGCGCCGTCCATCCCCGGCATCATCAGGTCCACGATCGCGAACCCGAAGCCCCGGTCGCTCTCCAGGATGCGGAGGGCCTCGGCGGCGCTCTCCGCGGACACGCACCCCATGCCGTGCCGCTCTCCCCAGAGCTCGAGGATCCGCCGGTTGGTCGCGTTGTCGTCCACGATCAGCATCCGTTGACCCGCCAGGCCCAGGGGCTTGGCCTGTACGGCGGCATCGCCGACCCTCCCGAGGAAGGTGAACGTCGCCCTGGTGCCCCTCCCGGGGGCAGATTCCATGGCGATCTCCCCGCCCATCCGGTCCACGAGCTGACGGCAGATGGCCAGACCGAGACCGGTACCGCCGTAGACCCGGGTCGTGGTGCTGTCCGCCTGCGTGAACGGGTCGAACAACGCCTCGATCCGCTCCGGTTCGATTCCTACGCCGGTGTCGCTCACCGAGAACCGCAGCCGGACCCCGCCCTGCTGCTGCTCCCCGGTCGGCTGCACCCGATCCAACGAGACCTGGACGACCACCTCACCGGCGTGGGTGAACTTCACCGCGTTGGACAGCAGGTTGACCAGCACCTGCCGGAGCCGTCCGGGGTCACCGACCACGACCGCCGGCACGTCGTCGTCTATGTCGTAGGCAATCTCGAGACCCTTGCCTGAGGCCTGCTGGATGATGAGGTCCAGTGACTCCTGAAGCCAGTCGCGCACCACGAAGGGCAGAGCCTCCAGATGCAGCTTGCCTGCCTCGAGCTTGGAGTAGTCCAGGATGTCGTTGATGATCGTGAGCAGGTGCTCGCCGCTGGACCGGACCGTCTCGACGTAGTCCCGCTGGTGCACGTCGAGCCCGGTGTCGAGGAGCAGGCTGGTCATCCCGATGACCGCGTTCATCGGGGTCCGGATCTCATGACTCATGTTGGCCAGGAACTCCTGCTGGGCCCGCGTCGCCTGCTCGGCCGCGTCGCGGGCATCAGCCAGAGCCGCCTCGAAGGCCTTGCGCTCGGTGACGTCCCTGACCACCGCCGTGACAAGGTGGCCGCTGGGAATCTCGGCCACCGCGAGGGCGATCTCGGCGGGGAACTCCGTCCCGTCCTTGCGTCGCCCCAGCAGTCCCAGGTCGGCGCCCATCGGACGCGTCTGGGCATCGCTCGCATAGCGGGCCCAGTATTCGCGGTGCTCCTGACGCGCGCCTTCGGGGACCAGGGTCTCGACGGGCTGGCCGACGAGCTCCGCCCGCAGGTAGCCGAACAGCCGTTCCGTCTGGGCGTTGACGAGCACGATCGTGCCGCCCTGGTCGATCACGATCAGCGCGTCAGGCAGGAGCTCGATCAGCCCTTCGCTGATCGCCATTTCCTCCACGCGGACCCTCCCACCATGACATCGGGCGTCTAGCCACATTCTCACGGCGAATGGGGCGAACACCAAGATTTCGCCAACGAGTTTTCAGGACCATCACCAGGACCTCATTGCTCGTTGACCAACAGGAAGCGAACCCGGTGGAACCCGGCGTGAACCACCGTTTACCGTTGTGGTGGTGCCGATGTCCGGCGCTTGATCACCGAGGAGCTCCTCTTGCGCGACGCCGTCATCGTCGAAGCTGTCCGTACGCCCGTCGGCAAGCGCAACGGGGGCCTGTCGGGCATCCACTCCGCCGACATCTCCGCGCACGTCCTCCAGGCGCTCGCCGCCCGCAGCGGCATCGACCCGGTTCTCGTCGACGACGTCATCTGGGGCTGCGTGATGCAGATCGGTGAGCAGACGTTCGACATCGCGCGCACCGCGGTGCTGAGCGCCGGCTGGCCGGAGTCCGTGCCGGGCACCACGATCGACCGCCAGTGCGGCTCCTCGCAGCAGTCGGTGCACTTCGCCGCCGCGGGCGTCATCGCCGGGCAGTACGACCTCGCCGTCGCCGGTGGCGTCGAGATGATGAGCCGCACCCCGATGGGCTCGAGCTTCACCGCCAGCCCGCTGGGTGAGAAGTACGCCGCCCGCTACGGCAGCGACTTCCCGAACCAGGGCATCGGCGCGGAGGAGATCGCCGACACCTGGGGCCTGTCGCGCACGCAGCTCGACGAGTTCGCCTTGCAGTCGCACGCCCGGGCCGCGGCAGCGCAGGACTCCGGCGCCTTCGACGCCCAGATCGCTCCGGTGCCCACCGAGAACGGCCTGGTCAGCCTCGACGAGGGCATCCGCCGCGGCGGCACCCTGGAGAAGCTCGGCTCCCTGAAGCCGGCGTTCAAGGAGGACGGCGGCAAGATCACGGCTGCCAACTCCTCGCAGATCTCCGACGGCTCCGCGGCGCTGCTCATCACGACCAGCGAGTTCGCCAAGGCCCACGGCCTCACCCCGATCGCCCGGATCCACACCGCGGTCGTCCTCGGTGCCGCCCCGATGCCGATGCTCACCGCCCCGATTCCGGCCACCCTGAAGGCGCTCGCCAAGAGCGGTCTGCGCCTCGACGAGATCGGCGCGTTCGAGGTCAACGAGGCCTTCGCCTCCGTCCCGCTGGCCTGGCTCAAGGAGCTCGGCGCCGATGAGAAGGCACTCAACCCGCTCGGCGGCGCGATCGCCCTCGGCCACCCGCTCGGCGGCTCCGGTGCCCGGCTCATGACGACCCTCGTCCACCACATGAAGGACAACGGCATCCGCTACGGCCTGCAGACCATGTGCGAGGGCGGCGGGCAGGCCAACGCCACCATCCTCGAGCTGCTTTGAGCGACGCGAAGGTCCTCACTGAGCAGCGGGGCCACACCCTCGTCATCACCCTGAACCGGCCCGAGGCCCGGAACGCCGTGGACGCGGAGGTCGGCCACCTGGTAGGCGCCGCGGTCCTGGCGGCCGACCAGGACCCCGACATCAGGGCGATCGTGCTGACGGGTGCCGGCGACCAGGCGTTCTGCGCCGGCGCCGACCTGAAGGCCATCATGCGCGGCGAGCCCATCCTCGAGCCGGGCCGGGAGGACTGGAGCTTCGCCGGCTTCGTCAACCACTTCACCTCCAAGCCGACCATCGCCGCGGTCAACGGCAACGCCCTCGGCGGAGGCACCGAGCTCGCCCTGGCCTGCGACCTGGTGGTCGCCGTCGAGACCGCCAACTTCGGGCTTCCCGAGGTGAAGCGCGGCCTGGTCGCCGGCGCCGCCGGGGTCTTCCGGCTCGTGGAGCAGCTGCCCCACCGGGTCGCGATGGCCCTCATCCTCACCGGCGAGCCGATGCCGGCAGCCGAGGCACTGCGGTGGGGCCTGATCAACGAGGTCGTCCCTGTCGGGCAGTCCCTCGACGCGGCCCTGCGGCTCGCTGAGGTCATTGCGCAGAACGCCCCCCTGGCCGTCCAGGCCAGCAAGCGGATCGTGTACGGCGCGGCCGACGGCCAGCGTGCCGGGGAGAGCGCCAAGTGGGCCCTGAACACCGACGAGTTCCTGACGCTCCTCGGCAGCGAGGACTCCGTCGAGGGACCGACGGCCTTCGCCGAGAAGCGCCCCCCTGTCTGGAAGGCCCGCTAGTCCATCAGCGGACGTGCACGGACACCCGTTGCACCGCGTTGTTGACCAGCCCCTGCGCGTTCCACGGCGGGAGGAGCGGTTGGGTCGCGCCACTGTCGTCGGTGGCCCGCACCCACAACTCAACGTCGCCCGGCACCGACTCCCAGGTCGTCGTCCAGCGGGCCCAGGCATAGCTGCCGAGGGCCGGCTCGAGGGCAGTCGGCTGCCAGGTGGCGCCGCCGTCGATGGAGATGTCGACCCGGGTGACGGCGCCGAGCCCGGACCAGGCCCGCCCCTGCAGCGGCACCGGTCCTGCCTCCACGATGCGGCGTCGCGACCCGAAGTCTGGGAAGCCAGGCGGGAGCACAAGGGCCCGGGGCGCGATGCGGGAGACCGGCTCCCCGACATCGTCGAGATCAGCCTTGAACCGGTAGCCGACGGCGTTCTGGAAACCGTCCAAAGGCCTGTCAGTCAGGGTGATCGACGTCAGCCACTTCACTGAGGTCATCCCGTACCAACCGGGGACGATGACCCGCAGCGGGAAGCCGTGCTGCGGCGGCAGCGGTGCCCCGTTCATCTCGTAGGCGAGGAGGACCTCGGGTCGCGTCGCGTCGGCCAGCGACAGGCCCCGGGCATAGTCCTGCTCGACGCCCCGCTCCATCCCATGGTCGGCTCCCTTCAACACCACGCCCGTCGCCGCATCGGTCGGACCCGCATCGGCGAGGACGTCACGCAGCCGGACCCCGGTCCAGACCGCCGTGCCGACTGCACCGTCCAGCCAGGGTTGACTCACCGGGCGCGGATCGAGTTGGGCCCGGCCGTTGCCGGCGCACTCGAGGGTGACGGGCAGGCTGACGGCGGGAAACTCCCGGAGCTGGTCGAGGTCGAGCGACAGCTCTCGCGTGACCATGCCTTCGACCGACAGCTGCCAGGTGTCGGGCGCGACCTCGGGGATGTCGTAGTGCACCAGGACGTAGTGCAGCCCCGGCGGGGTCACGTCATAGCGCAGGGCTTCCAGCGGGATCGAGTGGTTGCGCCCCGCGAGTGCCAGCTCCTCCGGCGTGATGCCCTCGTCCGGCCCCGCGATCCGGGCAGGCGCGCTCAGCGGTCGTTCGGTCGTCGTCATGTCCGCCACCTCCAGGTCCGAGCATGCCCCCCAGGGACGGTCGGGTCCAGACCGGGCTGGGTCTTGCCGCCGCGGCACCAGGGGAGGACGGTGGGAGGGTCCGGCGCGGGCGGGGGTCGCGACGCTGACTGTGAAGCGACGACCTGGCTCGCCAACTGCACTTCCACCAAGGGGAGAAACGGGAAGATGGCGAAGGACCAGACACAGGCATTGGAGATCGACCCCACGACCGGCTTCCGTGGGCAGACGCTGCGGCTCGGCGAGCCCGGCTATGACGAGGCCCGCACAGTCATCAACTCGATGATCGACCGCCAGCCGGCCCTCGTGGTCCGGCCGACGGGAGCAGCCGACATCATCGAAGCGGTGAACCTGGCCCGCGACAAGGGGCTTCCCGTCTCGCCGAAGTGCGGTGGTCACCAGGTGGCCGGCCATGCGGTCGCGCAAGGCGGCATCCTCATCGATCTGTCGAGCCTGAAGGGCACCGTCGTCGACCCGACGACGCGGCGAGCGAGGGTGGCCGGTGGCGCGCTGTGGGGCGAGGTCGACCGCGAGACGCAGCTGTTCGGCCTGGCCACCCCAGGCGGGCGGGTGACGACCACGGGGGTCGCCGGCTTCACCCTCGGAGGCGGCTACGGATGGCTCTCCTCGCTCTACGGACTGGCCTGCGACAACCTGGTCGCCGCCGACGTCGTGACGGCAGATGGCCGACTGGTCAAGGTGAGTGAGACCGAAAACCCTGAGCTGCTGTGGGGGCTGCGCGGCGGCGGGGGCAACTTCGGCATCGTCACGTCCTTCGAGTTCGCCCTGCACCCGATCGGCCCCATGGTGCAGGCGGGCATGCTCATCCACTCGCTCGAGAACGGCCTGGACATCGTGCGGGCCTACCGGGAGCTCATCGAGGGCGCACCCGAGCAGCTCATCACCGCACTGGCCGTCGTACAGGCGCCACCGGCGCCTTTCGTGCCACCGGAGATGGTCGGCACCCCGGTGCTGGCCATCGTCGCGTTCTGGGCCGGCGACGTCGACGAGGGCGCCAAGGCACTCGCCGGTCTGCGGGCGATCGGCCCGCCGTTGATGGACGTCATTTCGCCGATGCCCTACACGGCCTTCCAGGCGATGCTCGACGGCTTCGCCCCCAGCGGGTGGCGCAACTACCACCGGGGCGAGCACCTGACCGGCCTGCCCGACGAGGCCGCCGCGGCGTTCCTGTCCGCCGGTGAGCAGCGACTCTCGCCGCTGACCCAGGCGATCATGTTCCGGACCGGCGGTGCGGTCAGCAGGATCCCTGACGACGCGACCGCGGCCAGCCACCGCGACGCGGTCTACATGGCCCACCCGATCGCGCAGTGGCAGGACCGGGCCGAGGACAAGACCCACATCGGCTGGGCCACCGCGTTCTCCGAGGCCCTCCGGCCCTGGACGACGGGCGGGGTCTACCTCAACTTCGAGCAGGAGCCCGGCGAGGACCACGTGCGCCGGGGCTACAGCGCGGACAAGTGGAAGCGGCTGGTGGCACTGAAGGAGGAATGGGACCCCCAGAACATCTTCAGGAGCAACGCCAACATCGTCCCGCACCGCACCATCACCCTGACCGATCGCCAGGCCACCGAGGCCAAGAGCCGGCGCTGACGGATCAGGATGTACGACGGAAGCCGGCGCTGACGGCTCAGTGCGCACAGCGGCGATCGGCCAGAAGCACCCGAGCCCGGGACACCGTCCCGGGCTCGGGTCTGCGCGTCCGCGTCGGGGTCCGCTATGATTCTGCGGTCCCCGACAGCCACACGGCGTGGGCGCGCCGAGAGCCATCGGCGCCGTCCCCATCGTCTAGCGGCCTAGGACTCCACCCTTTCAAGGTGGCTACGCGGGTTCGAATCCCGTTGGGGGCACGGTTCAGCACCACAGCACAAGCAGTAAGGCTTGGTTTCACCACCAGGCCCCGTAGCGCAGTTGGTTAGCGCGTCGCCCTGTCACGGCGAAGGTCGCGGGTTCGAGTCCCGTCGGGGTCGCAAGACACCTCAGGTCAGGTAGCTCAGCTGGTAGAGCATGCGACTGAAAATCGCAGGGTCGGCGGTTCGATCCCGTCCCTGACCACCACCAGCACCACCGAAGGCACCACCGGCTAGGCAGCACCGGCTAGGCAGCACCGAAGGCACCACCGGCTAGGCGCCAGCGAGGGCGCGGCGGTATCAGACCTTGACTCCGCGTCTCTTCATGGGTGCCCGACGTCTTCTTCTCGGGCCGCGGGGAGCCGCGCCTCGGCGTGCGCGCCCCGCGCAACCTGACGTTCCAGCCAGGAGGGTCCGTGGCGCAGGACGTGCACACCACGCACGAAAGGACCGGGGACACCGACCGGCGGGACACCGACCGCCGGCGATACAACCGCCGCAGCACCGCCGGCGAGCCGAGCCCGCCGTACTTCGAGGCGTTCGAGCGGATCGCCCTCGCCCTCGAAGGCATCCAGCGTGCGCTCACGCCCCCTCCGGCGCCACCGGTCACCGGCGATTCCGCAGGCGGGACCCGCAGGATCTGAGCCGGCCGCACGAACGCGCGGTTCCTACAGTTGCGTCCAGGCGGTGCACCACACCGGCGTCGAGCACCCCGGGTGGGTGCCCGTGACGCGCGTGAACCCAGGACTGACCCCTTCGACAGTGTTCGAGGGCGCGGTGCGCGCCACCACCCGCCCCGACGGGTCGAGCTGCTCCAGCGCCAGCACCAGGCCCTCGACGCCCGTGACGTTCACGTTGACCCGGACGCCGTCCCCGTGGCCTGCCACCTTGAGCGTCACAGTCACCGAGTCGCTGCTGAAGCACAGTTCGCGAGGCTCTCCGCCACCGACGTGCCGGCTGGGCTCGACGGTGTCGTGCACGAGGTTGAGGACCTCGACACCAGGTCGCCGCGTATCGAAGGCGGCAAGCGCCATCCCGATCACCTCGCGCGGCACGTCCTCGTCGATCTCGGGCTCTCTCTGCAGATGCACACCAGAACTGGGCGTCCGGCTGGTCATCCATCAAGAGAGTTCAGGTGGTCCCAGCCGTACCACTTGCGATGAGTATCTCATGAAGTTTTTCGAGACACCGTCCGCGGGTCGGGCCGATACTGCCGACCGGGATGCCCATCTCAGCCGAGACCTCGTCGTACGACGGAGCGGGGTCGCGCATGAGCAGCTGCAGGAGCTGCTGACGCCTGGGGGAGAGTCGCGCCAGACCCTGCCGCACACCTTCCTCCCGCTCCTCGGCCAGCAGGGCATGGTCGACGTCGGGCTCCCAGGTCGCGACGCTGTCGTAGGCCTCCGCATCGGGCACGAGGATCACCCGCCTCGACTGGGCCAGCACCCTCAGGCACTCACGCCGCGTGGTCGTCGCGAGCCACGCACCCACCCTCGACCGATCATGGATCTTGTCGACGCTCTCGACCAGCCGCAACCAGGTGGTCTGTGACACGTCGGACGCATCCCCCGCACTCAGACGATGGTTGCGAATGATGGACCAGACCAGCCCCGCATAGGCCTCTACCAACTCCTCCCACGCATGCCGGTCTCCATCCGCTGCCGCGGACACCAGCTCTTCACTTCGTTCCGGGGTCAGACGCATTGCGCGACCTCCAAGCTCACGAGAACATCCCCCAGCGTGCTGCGGCCACCTGCGATGTGTTCCACAGGAGGGGCCTCCATCTCGAGGCCTGGCACCACTCCAACTACGGTCCCAAGACATCCCTTCAGTAGGGATAGTCAGATGGCAGGGTCTGTCGTGAGCAGATCTGGGCATGAGGACCAGATGGCGGGACGGAGTGTGACGGAGTCGTCACCTTCACCGGGGTGACCGCACTAGCTGACCGCCCTTAGCGGTGAGGCAAACCCTTGTCGCGGGCGTTCTCCACGGCCTCGACAACAGAACGCACGCCGAGCTTGGCGAACAACCTGGTGCGGTGGGTGCGCACCGTATTCGGCGAGATGGACAACGCCGCCGCGGTCTCATGGATGCTCATGCCTTGGCCGAGGCACTCCAGCACGGCTCGCTGGCGGTTCGTCAGGGAGCGAAGACCGGCCTGCCGGCTCCGTGCATGGACCAGACGATCGACCACGTCCACATAGGACTTCTGCGGAAGGTAGACGTGTCCGCGGGACACCTCTGCCAGCGCCTCCACCAGCACCTCGGGGCTGGCGTCGTCAGGCACCCACCCGCGCGCGCCTTGGAGCAAGGCCCTCACCGCGTCGTCCTCCGGCCCACCCAGGCACAAGATGATCGCACCCGTCGGCAGCGCGACCAGCTCGCCGAGCAGCTCGGATCCGTCCGGGCGTCGGGTCGCCGTGTCGAGGATCACCACATCGACGGTCTTGGCGAGAAAAGCGGCGTGCGCGATGTCGTCGCTCCCGAGCGACCACGCCACGGCTGGCTCTGCCGACACGATCTTGGCCAGTACCTGAGCAACCAACAGCCTCCGGTGCAACACCAGGACCCGAGGGTGCTCCCTGCTCGACAGCCGCAGCCCGGACGCTTGCCGCCAGACCACTGCCACACGTTCCTGCTCGATGTGGCTCGGGATGGTCCCTGCGCCTTCGAGTCCGGCGTAATTCGGCATCTGCCTCTCACCGGACCTCTCCGTGGGGCGACCGCCGAGAGTTGGGATCTCAGCACCTGCTCACGAGAGCGATGGGGCGGGGGCGCTGATACCGGGGCCCTGTCACCAGGCCGGCTGGATGCCGGGAACATGGGCACAGCAAAGCGGGCGCACCTCGCACCGATCCGGGGGAAACCCGGACCGGCCGCGACGAGCGCCCGCTCTACTACGTCAACTTTGGAAAGGGGCCTCAGAACCTGCTTGCCGCACGGACCGGCAGAGGTTCTGGGCCCCACACGGTCAGCTCGGACGTGGCTGCGGGATCCCGGCAAGCAGGGCGCGGACCTCGGCCTCACGGTAGCGGCGGTGGCCACCCAGCGTGCGGATCGAGGTGAGCTTGCCGCTCTTGGCCCAACGTGTGACGGTCTTGGGGTCGACGCGGAACATCGAGGCCACCTCAGCCGGGGTCAGCAGTGCCTCTGCATCAGGGGTTCTTGTGCTCATGGTGCTGTCCTCTCGGCGGAGCTTCACGAGCCTTCTGGCTCCGCTTACTACAGTGCCCGATGCCCTCCTTGTCCGGTATGGCCCATGTGGGCCATCTTCGGACTAGTCACGGAACGCCCGGGATGTCGCATTAATTAGCGCTTTCGACCGCTTGAAGCGCCTTCATCCGGGCCGTCATCCGGGCATAGGCCTGCGCGGCCTCGAGGCCATTTCCCTCTCCGAGGCGGGCCAGCGCGTGCGTCATGTCCCGGGCCGACTCGTCCTGGCTGAGCTCCGCGTCGTCGAGCAGGTGCACCAGGTCGCCGTAGTCGAGCTCGACCAACGACCGTGGGTGAAACTCCTCCAGCCACCGCCCCAGGTCCTCGACGCCCTCGGTCACCGCGCTGTCGTCGACGGCGGTCCGCAGCACGGCCAGCGCCCGGGCGACGCGCCGGCGGGCCCGGCTCATCGGGGTCCGATAGACGAGCGATCTTCCGGTACGCCGAGCCACCGTGCCCTCGACGGGATCGCCGAGCGAGACGGCCCGCTCCTGCGGATCGACGAGCACGAACCACCGGAGCGGCACCTGCCAGGTGGACGTGCGGACGTGGGTGTTCGTCGTACCGTGTTCTGCTCGCCAGCGGTCCAGCTCGACCTCCGCCCTTTCCAGCAGAGGGGCCGGCACGAAGGCCTCGGTGAGCAGGTCCGGGAGGTCGGCACAGAAGTCCAGCAGCGCCTCCTGCGCCCGGACCGCCGTGCGCCACGGGCTGATGAGGGTGACCCCATCGACGTCGAGCACATGCGCGTGCTGCCCCACATCAGGCAACGACCGCTGCACGACCGCCGCGAGCGCCGCCGCGCGTTCCAACGCCACCGCTGCCTGCGGGCTGAACGGCGCCCCGTCCGCGACGTACCTGTCCCACTGGACCCGCTCGGCTCCGGTGAAGGCAGCGAGCGGTTCATAGACCCGCAGGCTGGCCGCGAAGCTCATCACCCGGCCATCGTCGCACGGCGACGGCCGGTAGCCTCGGTGTGACGGGGAACACCTCCCCCGCACCTTCGCCACCGCTCGCCTGCCTCCACAAGAAGCAGCAGCCGGCACTCTTTGCAAAGGAACAACCGTGGGCGTCTTCGACCGCACCGACCACCTGAAGGACGCGGGGCACGAGCAGGTCGTGTTCTGCCAGGACCAGGCCAGCGGCCTGCGCGCCATCATCGCCATCTACTCGACGGCCCTCGGCCCGGCGCTCGGTGGCACCCGCTTCTATCCGTACGCCGACGAGGCCGCCGCCCTGTCGGACGTGCTGGCCCTGTCGAAGGCGATGGCCTACAAGGCCGCCTGCGCCGGCGTCGACCTCGGCGGCGGCAAGGCGGTCATCATCGGTGACCCCGGCACGCTGAAGACCGAGGCCCTGTTGCGCGCCTACGGACGGATGGTCGAGTCCCTCGGCGGCCGTTACTACACCGCCTGCGACGTCGGCACCTACGTCCAGGACATGGACGTCATCGCCAAGGAGTCGCGCTTCGTCACCGGCCGCTCGCCGGAGCACGGTGGCGCCGGTGACAGCGCAGTCCTCACCGCGTACGGCGTTTTCCAGGCCATGCGTGCTGCCGCCGCCCACACCTGGGGCGCCCCGACCCTGCACGGTCGTCGGGTCGCCGTGGAGGGTGTCGGCAAGGTCGGCTACCACCTGGTGGAGCACCTGCTGGAGGACGGCGCCTCGGTCGTCGTGTCCGACCTCAACCCGGTCGCTGTCGACCGGGTGCAGTCACTGTCGACCGAGGTGACCGTCGCCGACGTGGCCGACCTGCCCACCCTCGACGTCGACGTCTACGCCCCGTGCGCCCTCGGGGCCTCGCTCTCCGACGAGCTCGTTCCCCTGCTGCAGGCCCGCGTCGTCTGTGGTGCCGCCAACAACCAGCTGGCCCACCCGGGCGTGGAGAAGGAGCTCGCCGACCGCGGCATCTTGTTCACCCCCGACTACGTCGCCAACGCCGGTGGCCTGATCCAGGTCGCCGACGAGATCGGTGGCTTCCGCTTCGAGCGGGCCAAGGCGAAGGCCGCGCACATCTACGACACGACGCTGGAGATCTTCCGGCTCGCCGAGGCCGAGGGCGTTCCCCCGGCCGTGGCTGCGGACCGGCTCGCCGAGCGCCGCATGCGCGAGGTCGGCCGGTTGCGGTCCTTCCTGCTGCCGTAGTCGGAGGCGTCGAAAGGCCCCGATCCCTTACGGGACGGGGCCTTTCGACGTACAGGGTGCAGTTGGTTTTTGCTTGTAGGTTGGGTGTTACTTGTAGGTGAAGGTGTAGGTCACCTTGATCTGCGGCTCACCGGCGAAGTTGCAGACGCCGATGGTGACGGCGGTCTTCTTCTTGAAGAAGTAGTCGAGGACCTCAAGGGTCTGGGGGTCGCCGCCGTCGCTGCCGGCGAGCTCGCCGCCGGCGTCGCGCAGGTCAGCGGTCCAGTCGAGCTTGTTGTTGACGTTGACGTGCAGCGACCCCGCCGCCGGGACGGTGAACTTCTGCGTGACCCGGGCAGTGGGGGTCTTCGGGTCGCAGGTGCCGGTGTTGTTGGCGGGCGCGTTGCTGGTCGGGTCGGGGGTGGCCGTCGCCGTGAAGCTGCCGTTGATCGGCTTCGGCTTGGGCTTGGGCTTGGCCGCGAACGACGGGGATGCCGAGCCGAGGGCCACCGCACCGACGAGGGCAGTGGCGAGGAGGGTACGGGTGCGCATCGCGGTCTCCTAGACCTAGAGGGTGCAGTTGAGAGAGGTGAACTCGTCCACGTCAGCCGGGATGGTCGTCTTGGTGCTGTCAGGGACGGCGATCTCGACCTTGCTCTTCACCGTCTCGTTGGCGGTGCGGAAGAAGTCGGCCACCAGGACGTACTTCTTGCCCTTCTTCAGCGTTTTGGCCTCGACGAACAACTTCTCCGAAGGGTTCCCGGCGCTGGCGCAGTGACCGAGCTCGACCGAGCTGCCGTCCTTGAGGACCTCACCGAAGTAGAGGTCGATGTCCGACGTCGGGTTGGTCCAGGTGGTGGTGAGCATCAGGTCGCCCACGATGCCCTTGGCCGGCTTGTAGACGAACTCCAGGCGGGAGCAGCGCGGCGCGACGCAGTTCGTGCGGTCGACGTCGTCGAGCGAGGCCTGGTCGGCGTCGTTCGCCTGGGGCGCCCCGACCGCGGTGAGCTCGAGGACCTTGATCTTCTTGCCGTCCAGGGTCGGCGGGGCTGCCTGGGCGCCGCTCATCGAGAGCAGGAGGGCGCCGGCGATCGTGGCAGCGGTGATGAGACGGACCTTCACGGGGCACTCCTGGTCTGGTGGGTGGGTACAACGTTCGCCGTCGGGGGCCGGTCTCCTGCCTGCCAACGACGCGCCGTCGAGAAGGTGACGAGGGCGCCCGGGATCCGGTTGTTTGCCGGGGCGGCGCACGTCACCACCGCCCTGGCGTGTCGAGAGCGCCGCGACCCTGTAGATTGAAGACTCAGGGCTCCGTGGGGCGCCCGTTCCCGTACCAGTACTGAGGGGGTCGAGCCATGGGGCGCGGCCGTGCCAAGGCGAAGCAGACCAAGGTCGCGCGCGAGCTCAAGTACAACTCTGGGTCTCTTGACCCCGAGGCACTGAAGCGCGAGCTCGCTTCGCAAGGTCCCGGTGGCGTGTCCACCCGGGCGACCGACGACGACGACCACGACGAGGACGACCGCGAGGACTAGCTCCTCGCACGTCCAGGCAACAGGGCGGCCCCCGCGTGAGCGGAGCCGCCCTTCGCCATGCCCAGACCTGACCTTCGACGCGGTACGGCGGACGGGCGGGCGCTTTCGACCTGGGCCGGCGGTGCGGTCAGGCGGGGTGGGTGCCCTCGAGGGTCGCGGAGCCGTCGCCGGCGACCATCTCACCGAGCACCCAGGCCGGCACGTGCCGGGCGGTGAGCAGGGCCAGGGTCCGGTCGACGTCGGCGGCCGGGACGACCGCGACCATGCCGACGCCCATGTTGAACGTCCGCTCCATCTCGGCCTGCTCGACCTGACCGGTGGCCTGGACCAGCCCGAACACCGGCTGCGGCGTCCAGGTGCTGCGGTCCAGCCGGGCCGTCAGATGAGGCGGGAGCACCCGGGCGAGGTTGGCGGCGAGACCACCACCGGTGACGTGCGAGAAGGCATGGACATCGGTCTCGGCGATGATCGCGAGGCAGTCCTTGGAGTAGATCCGGGTGGGTGTGAGGAGCTCCTCGCCGAGAGTCGAGCCGAACTCCTCGACGACCGCCTCGAGGCGCATGCCGGCACCCTGGAGCAGCACGTAGCGCACCAGGCTGAAACCGTTGGAGTGCACACCTGACGAGCCCATCGCGATGACGACATCGCCCTCGGCGATCCGGTCCGCACCGAGGATCGCGTCCGCCTCCACGACGCCGACGCCGGTGCCGGCGATGTCGTAGTGGTCATCGGCCATCAGGCCCGGGTGCTCGGCGGTCTCGCCGCCGACCAGGGCGCAGCCGGCCAGCTCGCAGCCGGTCGCGATGCCACCGACGATCTCGGCCACCCGCTCGGGGACGACCCGGCCGACCGCGATGTAGTCCTGCATGAACAACGGCTCCGCGCCGCAGACCACCAGGTCGTCGACGACCATGCCCACCAGGTCGATGCCGACCGTGTCGTGCTTGTCCATCGCCTGCGCGATGGCCAGCTTGGTCCCGACGCCGTCGGTGCTCGAGGCGAGCAGCGGGTCGCGGTATTTCTTGAGGTCGAGCCGGAACAGTCCGGCGAACCCGCCGAGCCCGCCGACGACCTCAGGCCTGGTGGCCCGGGCGATCTTGCTCTTCATCAGCTCGACGGCGCGGTCACCCGCCTCGATGTCGACCCCGGCTGCTGCGTAGGAAGAGGTGCTCATGCCTGCCTGGTCATCGAAGCGGGGACGACGGGTGCGTCTGCGGACACGGTGCGGGACAGGCCTTCGAGGACATGCTTGCCGATCAGCTCCTGCTCGGGGAGCGCGATGGGGTAGTCCCCGGTGAAGCAAGCCCGGCACAGTTTTTCCGCCGGTTGGGCGCTGGCGCTGGTCAGGCCTTCCAGGGAGACGAAGGCGAGCGAGTCGGCGCCGATCGAGGCCCGGATCTCCTCGACCGTCAGGCCACTGGCGATGAGCTCCGCCTTGCTGGCGAAGTCGATGCCGTAGAAGCAGGGGTTCATCACGGGCGGGCTCGAGATGCGGACGTGCACCTCGGCGGCACCGGCTTCGCGGAGCATGCGTACCAGGGCCCGCTGGGTGTTGCCGCGCACGATCGAGTCGTCGACGACCACCAGCCGCTTGCCCTTGATCACCTCGCGCAGCGGGTTGAGCTTGAGCCGGATGCCGAGCTGCCGGATGGTCTGGCTCGGCTGGATGAAGGTGCGGCCGACGTAGGCGTTCTTCACCAGCCCCATCCCGTAAGGGATTCCGCTCTGCTCGGCGAAGCCGATCGCACCGGGGGTGCCCGACTCGGGGACGGGGATGACCAGGTCGGCGTCGACGGGAGCCTCGAAGGCCAGCGTGCGACCGACCTGCACCCGGGTCGTGTAGACCGACTGCCCGGAGATGGTGGTGTCGGGGCGGGCCAGGTAGACGTACTCGAACAGGCAGCCCTTGGGGGTCGCGTCGGCGAAGCGGCTTGCCCGGAAACCGTGCTCGTCGATGACGATCAGCTCACCGGGTTCGACTTCGCGCACGAAGGTCGCCCCGACGATGTCCAGCGCTGCCGTCTCGCTCGCCACGACCCAACCGCTCGCCAGCCGACCGATGACGAGGGGGCGGACGCCGTGTGGGTCCCGAGCGGCGTACAGGGTGTGCTCGTCCATGAAGACGAGGCTGAAGGCTCCGCGCAGGGTGGGGAGGACTTCCAGTGCGGCCTGCTCGAGCGAGACGTCGGCGCTGGCCGCGAGCAGCGCGGTGATGAGGTCGGAGTCGTTGGTCGACCCCATCGCGTCCTTGCGCAGGCCGAGGTCCTCGACCCGACGGGCGAGGTCGCTGGTGTTGGTGAGGTTGCCGTTGTGGCCGAGCGCCAGGCTGCCGCCGGCGGCCTGCTGGCGGAACGACGGCTGCGCGTTCTCCCAGGTGCAGGAGCCGGTGGTGCTGTAGCGGCAGTGGCCGATCGCCAGGTGGCCCTTCATCGCCTGCAGGACCGACTCGTCGAAGACCTGCGCGACGAGCCCGAGCTCCTTGTAGACGACGGTCGCGGCGCCGTCACTGACGGCCATGCCGGCCGCCTCCTGGCCGCGATGCTGCAAGGCATAGAGGCCGTAGTAGGTGAGCTTGGCGACGTCCTCGCCGGGAGCCCAGACGCCGAAGACGCCGCACTCCTCCCCGACGGGCTTCTCGATCTCGTCGAACGGGCCCTGTGCAGAAGGCACGCGGGGTCTCCTCAGTGCGGGGGAGGGAGGGAAGCCGACATCCTCGAGTGTACCGGCGAGAAAGATCGGCCCGGGGTTGCCGACCGGGACCGCCTGGGACCGCTGACTGGGGAGACATATCTGTCCTCAGCGCAAGGGGGAAAGTGGACATCTCTGGCGAAACCGACCTTTGACGCATTCGTCTCAGCCAGGAGGTTCCATGAAGAAGTCCCTTGTCTACGTCGCCGTGGCGACGTTGCTCACCGGTGCCGCCGTCACCGCGACTGCCGGCACCGTCGACGGCCAGGGCGCGCAGAAGCGCAGCCTCGACGCCGTGACCACCGACGTCGACGAGCAGTGCGAGGAGTCGGGGAGTGCGGACGCCGCCACCGGCGACGGATTCGGCTTCGTCATCCTCAACGCCCCCGGGAAGAGCGGTGCCACCTCCCGGGTGCTGGGCGAGGTGGCCCTGAAGAAGGCGGAGCCGAAGCAGACCTTCGCTGTCTTCCTCGCCCAGGACGGTGCGTGTGTCGCAGCCGGCGCCCTCACGACCAACGGCCAGGGCAATGGCAACGCGCACATCGACCAGCCCGCTCTGGGCGGCACCTACTACGTGGTGCTGCAAGACCTCGACAACAGCGAGCGCTACGCGAGCTCACCAGTCCTGCTCCGTTGAGGCCTGGGCCGGCCCTCATGATGAGGGCCGGCCACCGCTCTATCGGGTGTGCCCGCCGCGTGGCTTGCGGCCCGCGACGATCAGGAGGAGCCCGCCGCCGAGCAGCGCCAAGGCCAGCGCGCTGAGCGACGCGGTGTGGTCGCCGGTGAGGGGCAGCTCGACTGCACCCCCGCCACCGGTCGGTGCGGTTACGGCCCCGCCACCTCCGCCGCCGCCGACAACCACGACCTCGCCACCTCCGCCGGTCTCGTCGATCCCCGGCGCGATCACCGGGTCGGCGTCCGGCACGACCACGTCGACTACCGGGTCGGTGTCGACCACCGGGTCGGTGTCGACCACCGGGTCGGTGTCGACCACCGGGTCCGTGTCGCCACCCGTCGACCCTCCGGTCGTGCCGCCTGAGTCACCGCGCACGTCGCCGCCTGAGTCACCGCCCGAGGAACCGCCCGTTGTCGCGCCGGTCGTCGCACCCCCGCTGTCGCCACCTGAGGTCCCTCCGGTGTCGCCACCTGAGGTCCCTCCGGTGGTCCCTCCGGTGGTCCCTCCGGTGGTGTCACCCGTGGTCCCTCCGGTGGTCCCTCCGGTGGTGTCGCCCGTGGTCCCTCCGGTGGTGTCACCCGTGGTCCCGCCCTCGCCGCCGCCGCCCGGGGAACAGTCGACCTTGAAGACCTTGGACTTGCTCGCGTCCGCCCCCAGGTCCACCTTGTACATGCCGTCGAGAAGCGCCAGCGAGCCGGTGTGACCGGCACCCGACCCGTTCATCGAGAGCACCCCGGGGAGGAGCTGCGCAGACAGCAGGTAGTGCGGTCCGGCGGTGAAGTAGTACGACAGCGCCTGGTGAGCATCGAAGCCGGCGAAGTCGAGGTAGAACTCGCACACCTTCGGCTCGTTGCGCTCGTCGCCGAAGGGCGTGCCCACGTTGTGGACGTTGACCGTCCCGGCATCACCGGGAGCGCCGTGTGACGCACCTACCCCTGGAGTCCCCTGTGCGGGGCTCGCGGTGGAGACCTGCCCGACCCCCAGGAACAGGACAAGCGCCGAGGCGCCACCCCCAAGAACTTTGAAAGACTGTCGGGCCATTTCTCATACTCCGTCCGGTCAAGGACGGGTCGGTCTCGCCACTCGCTCCCCAGGCCCACTGGGCGACCGTGTTGTCTCCGTGCGCCCGAAGGCGTCGGTGAGGTGGGCCTGGATCCGTACATCCCCTCCAACTGCAGCGATCACACTGCGTTGCTTACCGACACTCAAGGTAACGATCACGAGGGGCTCTCGCAACGGGGATGATCTTGACTTTTAGCCTAAAAGCGGGACCAAAACCGACAGATTACTTCGCTCGCCACTAGCCCGAATTCGACCGTCACGCACCAGATCCGCCCAGTCTTCCCGCCCGGTGCACAGCCGCACAAAAGCCACCGGTTCGGCTTCGACGACGTTCGGTGGCGTTCCTCGAGTGTGCCTTGGCCCCTCGACGCACTGCACTGCCGTGTACGGCGGGATGCGCAGCTCCACGGTCCGGCCCGGATGCCTCTCGGCGAGCGTCCTCGCCAGTTCCTTGACCACGATCCGCAACGCCTTCGGGTCGGGCTGAATGCCGACGTCCAAGCCGTGCACGACCGCCTCGACCAACCGAAACAGTGCAGCGTCCTTCAGGGTGTGCCGGCCGGTCAGCTGCTCGACGACCTTGTCCTCGCCATGCTGAAGCAGGACGCGTTCGACCGCTTTCACTTGGGGTGCAAGGGAAAGCCGCTCTGACTTGGTCAGCCGGTCGAGTTCGCCCGCCAGGTCCGGGAGCTGCCTCGCCCAGGCGTCGAGCCCACCCGCTGGAGCCGCCCCGACGGGAGCCGCACCCGTCCGAACCGGGTCCGTCCGAACCGGGCCGGTCTGAGCCGGGTCCTCGTCAAGACCGGCGATGCGCACCAGGCCGCGAGCGGTCTGCGCGACGTGCGTCTCGAGGTCCTCGACCGTCCAGCCGGCGCAGTCGGTCGGCCCCGCCGGGTCCATCGCTCCGAAAGCGTCGACCAGCACGCCGTACTGGCTGCTCAGGGCTGTCCGGATGTCGTCGTAGGACGTCACCTTGGCCACCCCCTCCAACCCCCTTACGTCTGCTCAACCGGACACGTCGACCGTGTGGTGGGGCAGACGTTAGAGGAGGTGGCGGGGGGTCAGAGAGCGGGGGCCGCAGGGTCCGCGGCGGAGGCTCCGGAGAGGGGACCGAACAGGGCCGGCAACGTCGACTCGTAGGCGGTGCGTAGCTCGTCGAGGCCGACGGTCAGCACGTCCTGCACCTCCAGGGCGGACCCGTCAGTGACTCCGATCCGGGTGACCGGAAGGCCGCGGGCGTGGCACATCTCGGTGAAGCGCAGCTCCTCCGACCGTGGCACGCTGACGAGGGCCCGGCCGGCGGACTCGCTGAACAACGCGATGAACGGCGAGTGCCCGGCGGGCAGCACGACGCGCGCGCCGATGCCCTTGGCGAGGGCGCTCTCCACCAGGACCTGCGCGAGACCACCGTCGGACAGGTCGTGCGCGCTCGACAGCATCCCGTCGCGGGAGCCGGCGACGAGCACCTCGGCGAGGACCTTCTCCCGAGCCAGGTCGACAACCGGCGGCCGGCCACCGAGGTGACGGTGCATCGCCCAGGCCCACTCGCTGCCCCCGAGCTCGTCCTTGGTGTCCCCGAGGAGCAGCAGGATCTCGCCCTCGGACTGGAACCCCATCGGGGTGCGCCGAGCGACGTCGTCGAACAGGCCGAGCACCCCGACGACGGGGGTCGGGTTGATCGGAGTACCTGCTGTGGAGTTGTAGAACGAGACATTGCCCCCGGTGACAGGCGTCTCGAGCAGAGTGCAGCCCTCGGCCAAACCCCTTGTGGCTTCGGCAAACTGCCACATCACCTCGGGGTCCTCAGGGGACCCGAAGTTGAGGCAGTTGGTGACGGCGATCGGCACCGCACCGGTCGCGGCGACGTTGCGGTAGGCCTCGGCCAGCGCCAGCTGCGCACCGGTGAACGGGTCGAGCCGGGTGTAGCGACCGTTGCCGTCCAGCGCGAGAGCGACGCCCAGGCCGGACTCCTCGCTCAACCGGACGACGCCGGCATCCTCGGGCCAGGCGAGCACCGTGTCGCCCATGACGATCCGGTCGTACTGCTCGACGACCCAGCGCTTGGAGCACAGGTTGGGGCTCGCGACCATCTGCAGCAGCAGGTCCGCGCTGGCCTCGGGATAGCCCGGGAGGGCGGCGTCGTTGAGCAGATCCTGGTCGGCCGGCCGGGTCATCGGGCGGTGGTAGACCGGTCCGTCGTCGGCCAGCGAGCCGGGCTCGACGTCGACCACCGTCTCGCCGTGCCACAGGATCTGCAGCCGGGTGCCCGTGGTGACCTCACCGATAGCGGTGGCGATCACGCCCCACTTCTGCGCAATAGCAAGGACTTTGCCCAGATTGTCGGGAGTGACGATGGCGAGCATCCGCTCCTGCGACTCGCTCGCGAGGACCTCGGTCGGGTCCATGCTGGCCTCGCGCAACGGCACCCGGTCCAGGTGCGCGACCATCCCGGACTTGCCCGCCGCGGAGGTCTCGGTCAGCGCGCACGTCAGCCCGGCACCGCCGAGGTCCTGAATGCCCTCGACCAGCTTCGCGTCGAACAGCTCCAGGCAGGCCTCGATGAGCAGCTTCTCGGTGAACGGGTCCCCGACCTGTACGGCGGGACGGTTCACCGGTCCGTCCTCCTCGAAGGTGGCGGACGCGAGGACACTGACGCCACCGATGCCGTCCCGGCCGGTCTTGGCACCGAGCAGCACCACGACGTTGCCGACGCCCCGAGCGGCGCTGAGCTGGATCCGCTCGACCGGCATGACCCCCAGGCAGAGGGCGTTGACGAGCGGGTTCCCTTGGTAGGACGGGTCGAAGACGACCTCGCCCCCCACGTTGGGCAGACCGAGGCAGTTGCCGTAGCCGCCGATGCCGGCCACGATCCCCGGCAGCACCCGCTTCGTGTCGGGGTGGTCGGCGTCACCGAACCGGAGTGGGTCCATCACCAGGATCGGGCGGGCACCCATGGTCAGGATGTCGCGGACGATCCCGCCGATGCCGGTGGCCGCACCTTGGTACGGCTCGACGTAGGTGGGATGGT
>JANOTZ010000037.1:0-9832 GCA_031416735.1 Frankiales bacterium | reverse complement strand
GGAGAAGGCGCCCCGCAAGGCGGGATGCACCCTCGTCTCCCAAGACGGCTCGCACGACAAGTGGGGCTGTCCCTGCGGCAAGCACATCGGCGCGGTCCCGCGACACACCACCATTTCGCCCGGGGTGATCCGGAACCTCATCGACCAACTCGCGTGTCTGCCGAAGGGATGGCTCCAGTGAAGACCTACACGGTTCGTGCCGTCCGCTGGGAACAGGGCTGGGAGCTCCATGTCCCGGGCGTGGGCGTGACACAGTCCCACGGCCTCATGGACGCCCGACAGATGGTTGCGGACTACATCCGCATCATGACCGAGGAGAAGTCCGGCAGCTACTCCGTGAACCTGGAGATCGAGATCGGTGACGACCTCGATGAGCTCGTGCAGCTCGCCCGCCGGCACGTCACCGAAGCGGCCGAAGCTCAGAAGGCGGCCGCAGAGGAATCTCGCAAGGTCGCCCGTCGACTCAAGGACAAGGGCCTCACAGGGCGCGACATCGCCGCTGTACTCGGCGTCAGTCCTCAACGGGTTTCTCAACTGACCAACGCATAGACGCCTTCCCCACTCCGGCGGCGACCCTGGTAGGGGCCGCCGCCCGGAACCGCGAAGACGTGCCGCTTTTACGTATCGCCTTGCGCTCCAGCCGAAGCAAGCTCCTCGGGTCCGATGGCGGTTCGGGCGAAACGACGAGCCTCATCCCGCTGGGACGAGGAGCAGCTCCACCGCATCGAGCAGGGCCGGCGCGGCCTCGGGCTCCACGACCTTCTGGGTCCTACGCATCTCCATGCCCTCCATGACCAGCAGGGGAAGCGCGATGCACAAGGTTCCAACCCTCCGATCACAAGCGGCGTTCCTTGTTGACCGTGGACGCTTCCGCGGAAACGTCGGCGAGCAGGGATTCTTCGAGGGCCGAGGCCTCCGCGAGGAAGTGCTGCGTCCAGGCTCGCGCCGGCCGCACGGCCCGTGGTGCAGCAGGGGCCTATCGTCTTGGAATGCCTGACCCGGACTTCGCGCCTTTCGACTTCGCCACCTATCAGCGAGATGCCGCGGTGACGGGCCTGGTTGTCGTCATGGACCACCCGATCGTCTATCCCACACTCGGTTTGGTGAACGAGGCTGGTGAGGTCGCAGGCAAGGTCAAGAAGATCTTTCGTGACCACAGCGGAGTCGTGACCCAAGCCGATCGAGACGCTCTGACACTCGAACTCGGAGATGTGTTGTGGTACCTCTCAGAGCTGTGTTCGCAACTCGAGATCCGACTCGAAGACGTCGCGGCTCGCAACATTGAGAAGGTCCGTGGGCGCATGGAGCGCGGAACGCTCACGGGCAGCGGCGACACCCGGTAGCCGGCGAGCGGACCGGCGGCAGCGCATCGCGGCCCCCCAAACGGGGCTCTTCAGGCACGCACGACGGTGATGAACCGTTCCAGCCCAGTGAAGTCGTCAACGTTCCGGGTGTAGAGGCACGCGCCGTGAACGTGAGCAGTGGCGGCGATCAACAGGTCCATCGTGCGGGCCCGGGGTGTGCGGCCCGAGGCCGCGACGTGCGCCGCGATCTGGCCGTAGCTGTCGGCGACGGCCTCGTCGACGGGAAGCGGATCGAACCGGCGCTGCAGCCGGCTGAGCCGGGACAGGCGGATCGCCCGCGCCTGCTCCGAGGTGGCAACGAGGACGCCGTAGTGCAACTCGGCGAGGCTGACAACACTGATCGCCAACTGTCCGGGAAGCGCACTGACGTCCTGCGCGATCAGGACGCTGGTGTCGAGAATTCCGCGCTGCACGTCAGTGATCCCACGGATCACGGGGCGCGTCGTCGAGCCGATTCCGGTCGGCAGCCCACTCCGCATCACCCGGCCCGGCGAACACGTCGGCCACGGCGCTCCAGAGCACCCACGCCTGGACCTCAACGGGTCCCAACTGCGCAGCCGGTCGGCCGGACACGGTGATCGTCAGGCGCTCTCCCGCCTGCGCACGGCGGACCAGGTCACTGGCGTTCTGACGAACCTCGCGAAGCCCGACTTCCTCCATACGGCCAAGGTAGCACAGGTGCTACGGGTTGCGGAGGGCCCTCAGCGAGGCCACGTCTCCGGCAGATCTCCGGTGCGCAGCCAGCGGTGCGTCGCGAGGACCTCTGCCCGAGGGTTCTCGGCGAAGTGACCGCCTCCCGCGACCTCCCTCACCACGGCAGTCGGCACCGCCGCGGCGAGGAACCGACCGTGAGCCCGGGGGCAGGAGCTGTCGGCATCGCCGAAGGTGAGCAGGACGGGCACCGTGATGCTCTGCAGGTCGAAACCCCAATCCCGAGCGAACGCGAAAGTGTCGTCCACGGAACCGCCAACACCCTGGCGTGCCTGCTCGGGAATGATCCGGCGGAACGCCTCAACCACCTCGGGCCGGAGCAGGAAGGCAACATCGCCCCCCGAAGCCTCCGCCCCCATCAAGGAGCCCGAGTCCTCGTCGAGGCGTCGCTGCATCAGGATCTGGGCACGCTGCATCTGGTCGGTGAGGACGTCCTCGCCGGCCTCGGCCCAGTCCAACTCGGCGGCGATCTCCGGGTCCATGCCCGCCAGCCACTTCTCTCGGGAAAGGCCGCGGTCCCCCAGCGGCGCCAACGACGACTGGCAGGCGACCCGCTCCACCCGGCCGCCGAGCAGGGCGGCGCAGGCCAACGAGTGGGGCCCACCACCCGATCCGCCGACGACGGAGAACTGGTCCAGACCAAGGGCGTCGGCGACGTCGAGTACGTCCCAGGCCTCGTCGGCGACGCAGCGCCCGCGGTGCCGGGTGGACAGTCCATACCCGGCGCGATCGGTCGTGATGTACCTGACGCCCGCCTCGACATATACCGAGTCGTCGACCATCCGGCTGAGCCGGCAACCCGGTGTCCCGTGCAGCCCAATGACCGGATAGCCCGACGGGTCACCCCCGTCCGCCACCCCGACGGTCCGCCCGTCGCGCACCTTCACAGATCGCACCTCAAGCGGTCGCAGGGACGCGCCACCTGACTCCGCCGCAGGCATCGGTGTGATCACCTCTTCACGGTGGACGAATGCTCAGAGCAGGATCTTGCGGACCACTGCGGCTTCGGCCTCGGCGAGCCGCACGATCTGCTCGGCGATGAACGACTCGGTCTTGCCACCGATGATCGGGACCGGCACCTTCACTTCGCCGTCGATGGTGTGGCAGTTGCCGGCACCCACGGGCTCCAGTCGCATCGTGCCACCGAGCTTCGCCGGGGCCCCCGCGATGTGGGCCGCCCAGGTGCCCCGCCGGCAACCGTCCACCGAGGGACCCCACACGTCGGTGGTGATGACCCGACGGTCGGCAGGCAGGAACCGGTGCAGGAAGCCGGGCACGCCGTCTGGCAGCTTTCGGGACAGCACCAGCGTCACGCCTCCGTCGGCGTGGACCTCACGGCTGACCAGCAGACTCCCGTCGCCGAGGTGCTCCGCTTTGTGGTCGGCCCAGTCCTCGCCCGACAAGATGGCGAAGACGGTCTCGACGTCGGCGTCGCTGTCGGCGGTGCGGGAGAAGCGCTTACCCATCAGGTCACCATCGACCGCAGGACGTCCGCTTCCTTGGCGGTGAGCTTCTCGGTGATGCCGACGACCACGCCCTCAGCCTTGCCGCCGATGAGCGGGATGGAGACCTTGGCAGTGCCCTCCACGACATACCTGCAGCCGGCTCCGGCGGGCTCGAGCCGCATGGTGCCCTCGACCTTCGCGGGCGAGCCGGGGGTGTCGGCCCGCCAGGTGCCGGCGCGGACCCCGTCCTTGGCCGGACCCCACGTGTCGGTCTGGGTCACCCGGCCGTCGGCGGGAAGGAACTTCGCGAGGAACCCCGGGATGGCGTCCGGGAGGTCGCGGGCCACCACGAGTGTCACCGACCCGCCGACCCCCACCTCGCGGGACACGACCGTGCTGTGGTCGCCCAGGGCCTCGGCCTTCGTGGACGCCCAGTCCGGACCCGAGATCGCGGCATAGGCCGTCTCGACGTCCACGGGCAGGTCATAGCTGACGTTGATCTTGCCGGCCACCGGTTCCTCCTCAGGAAGCTTCGATGTCCGGCACGATAGGCGTGACCCGCACCCGGCTGACACGGCGGCCGTCCAACTCGCTCACCTCGAGCCGATGACCGACGGCCTCGACCGCCTCGCCGAGCCGCGGCACGTGGCCGAGCGCCGCCATCACATAGCCGGCCAGGGTCTCGTAGGGACCCTCCGGAAGGCGTACGCCGGTCTGCTCCTCCACCTCGTCGAGGTTGAGCAGCCCGTCGGCCTCCACCTCGCCGCCCTTGAAGCGCAGCGCTTCCTCACCTGGTGCGTCGTATTCATCGCGGATGTCCCCGATGAGCTCCTCGATGAGGTCCTCCAGGGTGATGATGCCCGCGGTGCCGCCGTATTCGTCGACGACCATCGCGAGGTGGTGTCCCTCGCGGCGCATCTCCGACAGCGCGGGCAGCACCTTCTTGGTGACGGGCAGCAGCTTCACGTCGCGGGTGACGTCGGAGACCTTGGTGGTGCGGGCCTTGGCGACGGGCAGCAGCAGGTCGCGCACATGCACGAACCCGAGGATGTCGTCCTGCGAGCTACGGACCACCGGGTAGCGCGAGTGCGGCGCCGTCGCGGTGAGCTTGGCGGCCCGGGCGACCGTCATCGAGCCCTCGAGGAACGCCACCTCGGTGCGCGGGATCATCACCTCGCGCAGCTGCCGCTCACCGGCGGCGAACACCTCGTCGATGAGCTTGCGCTCGTCCTTGGTCAGCGATTCGTGGGCCGCGACCAGACCGCGCAGCTCCTCCTCCGAGATGCTGCCGCGGGAGGCCGACGGGTCACCGCCGAGCAGCCGCACGATCAGGTCGGTGCTGCGCGAGAGCAGCCAGATGACGGGCCGTGAGGCGGTCGCGATCCGGTCCAGTGCCGGGGCGAACGCCAGGGAGACGACCTCGGCGCGCTGCAGTGCCAACCGCTTCGGCGCGAGCTCGCTGAACACCAGCGAGAAATACGAGATCAGCAGGGTCACCAGGACCAGCGACACCGTGTCGGCGGTGCTCAGGGCCAGCCCGAGGTCGTGCAGCCCCTCCGACACCGGCTTGGCCAACCGGGCGGCTCCGAAGGCCGCGGACAGGAAGCCGGCGAGCGTCACTCCGACCTGCACGGCGGCGAGGAACCGGTTGGGGTCGCTCACCAGGTGTGCGACCCGGGCGCCCCGTCGGCCCCGCTGCGCGAGGGCCCGCGCCTGGCCCTCCCGGAGGCTGACCAGGGCGATCTCGGTGGCCGCGAAGACACCGCCGACCAGGATGAAGACGGAGACGAGGATGAGGTCGAGCCAGGGGACGTTCACGGCGCGCCGTCCGCTGCGCGGCGCGCCTGGCTACTCGGAGGGTGATCCACCCCCAAAGCCTATCCGGGTACGGCGAAAGGCCCGTCTCCGAGGAGTGCGGGCCTTTCGTCGTACCGGGTCGCGGGGTGTTTAGAACTCCGCCAGGGCCGCGTTGAAGGTCGCGCTCGGACGCATCACGGCATCGGTCTTGGCCTTGTCGACGTAGTAGTAGCCGCCGAGGTCGACGGGCTGGCCCTGGACCGCGTTGAGCTCACCGACGATGGTGTCCTCGTCGGCGGCGAGGCGGGCCGCCAAGTCGGCGAACAGCGCCGCCGCGGGAGCGTCGTCGCTCTGCGCCGCGAGGGCCTGGGCCCAGTAGAGCGCGAGGTAGAAGTGGCTGCCGCGGTTGTCGAGCTCCTTGACCTTGCGCGAGGGCGAACGGCCCTCGTCGAGGAGCTTCGCGGTGGCCTCGTCGAGGGTCTTGCCCAGCAGGGCGGCGCGCGGGTTGTCGGTCTTCTCGCTGAGGAACTCGAAAGACACGGCCAGCGCGAGGAACTCACCGAGGGAGTCCCACCGGAGGTGGTTCTCCTTGACGAGCTGCTGCACGTGCTTGGGCGCCGAGCCGCCGGCCCCGGTCTCGAACAGGCCGCCACCGTCCATCAGCGGGACGATCGAGAGCATCTTGGCGCTGGTGCCCAGCTCGAGGATCGGGAACAGGTCGGTGAGGTAGTCGCGCAGCACGTTGCCGGTGACCGAGATGGTGTCCTCACCGCGACGGGCCCGGTCCAGGGTGAAGCGGGTGGCCGCGGCGACATCCATCACCTCGATCGCCAGGCCGTCGGTATCGGCCTCGGCCAGGTAGGCGCGGACCTTCCTGAGCACCTCGCCGTCGTGGCCGCGGGTCTCGTCCAGCCAGAACACAGCCGGGACGCCGGTAGCGCGGGCGCGCGAGACGGCGAGCTTCACCCAGTCGCGGATCGGGGCGTCCTTGGTCTGGCAGGCGCGCCAGATGTCCCCGGCGTCCACGTCGTGCGAGAGCAGCACCGTGCCGGCCGGGTCGACCACCCGCACCGTGCCCGCAGCGGCGATCTCGAAGGTCTTGTCGTGGCTGCCGTACTCCTCGGCCTTCTGCGCCATCAGCCCGACGTTGGGGGTGGTGCCCATCGTGGCGGGGTCGAAGGCGCCGTGCTCGCGACAGAACTCGACGGTCTCGGAGTAGAGCGGGGCGTAGGACGAGTCGGGGATGACGTATTTGGTGTCCTGCTGCTGGTCCTCGCTGTTCCACATCTGACCCGACGCCCGGATCGCGGCGGGCATCGACGCGTCGATGATGACGTCGCTCGGGACGTGCAGGTTGGTGATGCCCTTGCTGGAGTCGACCATCGCGAGCGACGGGCCGCTCTCGTAGGTCGCGGCGATCGCCTTCTCGATGGCCTCGCGGGTGTCCGCGGGCAGCTTCTCGAGGGCGGCCAGCACGCTGGCCAGCCCGTCGTTGGGGCTGGCCCCGACGGAGGCGAGCACGTCGCCGTACTGGGCAAACACCTCGGGGAAGAACTGCTTCACCACGTGGCCGAAGATGATCGGGTCGGAGACCTTCATCATGGTGGCCTTCAGGTGCACCGAGAACAGCACGCCCTTGGCCTTCGCGTCGGCGATCTCCCGGGCGAGGAAGGCCTCCAGGGGGGCCTTGCGCAGCACCGCGGCGTCGACGATCTCGCCGGCCAGCACCGGGAGCTTGTCCTTGAGGACCGTGACGGTGCCGTCGGTCGCGACGTGCTCGATGGTCAGCGTCGTCGCCTCGCCGAGGGTCACCGAGGTCTCGGTGTGGCGGAAGTCGCCGTCGTCCATGGTCGTGACGTGGGAGAGCGTGTCGGGGGACCACTTCCCCATCGAGTGCGGGTGCTTCTTGGCGAAGCCCTTGACCGACGCGGGAGCCCGCCGGTCGGAGTTGCCCTCGCGCAGCACCGGGTTGACGGCGCTGCCCTTGACCGCGTCGAAGCGGGCGCGGGTGGTGCGCTCCTCGTCGGACTGCGGGTTCTCGGGGTAGTCCGGGACGGCGAGCCCGGCGGCCTGCAGCTCGGCGATCGCGGCCTTGAGCTGCGGCACCGAGGCGCTCACGTTGGGCAGCTTGATGATGTTGGCTTCAGGTGTCTTCGCCAGCGCGCCGAGCTCGGCCAGCGCGTCAGGCGCGAGGTCGAACGCGGCGAGGATGCGGGCGGCCAGCGAGATGTCGCGGGTCTCGATGTCGACGCCCGCCTTGCCGGCGTACGCCTGCACGATGGGCAGCAACGAGTGGGTGGCGAGCGCCGGTGCCTCGTCGGTGTAGGTGTAGATGACCTTCATGGGTGTGGTCGGCATCAGATGAGGCCGAGCTCACGCACGGCGTCGCGCTCCTCGACGAGCTCCTTCACGGAGGCGTCGATCTTGCCGCGCGAGAACTCGTTGATGTCGACGCCCGAGATGATTTCCCAGCCGCCGTTGACGGCGCGGCACGGGAAGGAGCTGATGAGGCCTTCCGGCACGCCGTAGGAGCCGTCGGAGGCGACCGAGGACGACGTCCAGTCGGTGCCGTTGACCCAGTCGTGGACGTGGTCGATCGCGGCGTTGGCGGCCGAGGCGGCCGAGGAGGCGCCGCGGGCCTCGATGATCGCGGCGCCGCGCTTGGCGACGGTCGGGATGAAGGTGTCCTTGAGCCAGGCTTCCTCGACGAGCGACGCGGCGGACTGGCCGTTGACCTGCGCGGTGAAGAGGTCGGGGTACTGGGTCGCGGAGTGGTTGCCCCAGATCGTCATCTTCTCGATCGCCGTGACGGGGACCGACAGCTTCGCGGCGAGTTGCGACAGCGCCCGGTTGTGGTCGAGCCGGGTCATCGCGGTGAAGCGGTCGGCCGGCACGTCGGGGGCGTGCTGCTGCGCGATGAGGGCGTTGGTGTTGGCCGGGTTGCCGACGACCAGGACCTTGATGTCGGCGGCGGCGTGGTCGTTGATGGCCTTGCCCTGCGGGCCGAAGATGCCGCCGTTGGCCGCGAGCAGGTCACCGCGCTCCATCCCGGCGGTGCGCGGGCGGGCGCCGACGAGCAGGCCGACGTTGGCGCCGTCGAAGGCGGTCTTGAGGTCGTCGGTGATGTCGATGCCGGCGAGCAGCGGGAACGCGCAGTCGTCGAGCTCCATCGCGGTGCCCTCGGCCGACTTCAGCGCGGGCGCGATCTCCAGCAGCCGGAGCCGGACGGGCGTGTCCGGGCCGAGCAGGTGGCCGGAGGCGATGCGGAACAGGAGCGCGTAGCCGATCTGGCCGGCCGCTCCGGTGACGGTGACGTTGACGGGGCTGTTGGCCATGCCGTTACTCCAGGAGATCTCGGGGTTGCCGACAGCCTAGAAGGTCGGGTCAGCGGGTCACCGGGATGGTGTTGGCCAGCGCCACCAGGGCGAATCCGAGGGTGAGCAGCACTGCCGCGTCGATCGCCCTCGAACGCACAACGAGCAGGCCGGCCTGCCGGGCCGGCAACGTCAGGCGCAGGGCCGCGGCCAGCAGCAGGGCCAGGCCGATGATCCCACTGCCCACCCGCCAGCGGTCGAGCAGCGTGGTCACCACCAGACCGACCCCGACGAGGGCGAGCACAGCCGCGAGGGGGAGGTCCTTCGCCACCCGCTTCACGGGTTGGTGGTCCCCGGCCGGGCCGCGGGAGGCTCCTCGCCGCGGAGCACGGCCACGGCCAGGTCGGCCTGGGGAGCGCGGACCAGCACGTGGTCGGTGGTGAAGCCGGCCATGCTCGTGAACGGGATCTGCGCCCCGGCGAGCCGGGAGGCGACATCGGCCAGGAAGCCGACCTGCTCCCAGGGCAGCGGGCCGGCGAAGGTGATGCGGCGCCAGCCGACCTCGAGCACCAACGGGGCGTCGTACGACGGCAGCTCCGCCTCCGGGCAGACGAACGTCACTTCCTGCTCGTCCTGGACCAGCCCGAAGAAGCCCGCCGGCAGCGACGAGGGGCGCCAGTCGACCGGCCACCGACCGACCGCGAGGTGCGTCGGGTCGAGGGCGGGGCGCAGATCGGCCGGCTCGCTCATACCGGGAACCCTACCGAGGCCTGTCCCGAGGTCTCAGTGACCTCACCGGCAAGGGACACCCTGTCCCGTCACGGACAGCCCGCACGCTCAGCGCAGCCCAAAGAGACAGGAAAGGCCATCTACAGAGATAGCGGGATTTCACGGCAACAGTGGGTGTGCCAGGTGACCACGCGGGTAGACCTACCTGATAGAGCGCGATTC
This sequence comes from Frankiales bacterium, assembly GCA_031416735.1. Lineage (GTDB taxonomy): Bacteria > Actinomycetota > Actinomycetes > Mycobacteriales > SCTD01 > RYN-111. The sequence continues at coordinate 250 of JANOTZ010000037.1, read as the reverse complement.
CGAGTCCCGGAGAGGACTGCCTGACGATGATCGTTCCCCACCTCCGCCTGGAGGAAACCAGCGAATCCTTTCCCCTGACGAACGAGCTCACAACGGTCGGCCGCGGCGACGGCGTCGACATCGCCATCGACGACCCGAGCGTGTCCCGGCTGCACGCCGAGATCCACCGGCGCGGCCCACACTTCTACGTCTCCGACCTCGGCCTGTCCGTCAACGGCACCCGCGTCAACGGCCGCCCGGTCGGCCGACG
>JANOTZ010000036.1:0-1542 GCA_031416735.1 Frankiales bacterium | reverse complement strand
ACCATCATCAACGACTACGCCGTCCGGGACCAGACCAGGTTCTGGCTGAAGATGCTGCTCTACACCTCGGCTTTCCTCGTCCTGGTCCTGGGCACGCTGGTCATCTTCACCTTCGACCCGAACATCAAGTAGGCGCCCGATGGTCCAGTTCCACACCTATGACACGGTCATCGTCGGCGCTGGCGGCGCGGGCATGCGGGGTGCCCTCGAAGCAGGCAAGCGCTCGCGTACGGCGGTGCTCACCAAGCTGTACCCGACGCGGTCCCACACCGGCGCAGCGCAAGGCGGCATGTGTGCCGCTCTGGCGAACGTCGAAGAGGACAACTGGGAGTGGCACACCTTCGACACGGTCAAGGGCGGCGACTACCTCGTCGACCAGGACGCGGCCGAGGTGATGTGCAAGGAGGCCATCGACGCGGTCCTGGACCTCGAGAAGATGGGGCTGCCCTTCAACCGCACGCCTGAGGGGCGCATCGACCAGCGGCGGTTCGGTGGGCACACCCGCAACCACGGCGAGGCCGCCGTACGCCGGTCCTGCTTCGCCGCGGACCGCACCGGCCACATGATCCTGCAGACGCTGTTCCAGCAGTGCGTGAAGGAGGGCATCGAGTTCTTCAACGAGTTCTACGTCCTCGACCTGCTCATGAACGACGGCAAGACCGCCGGGGTCGTGGCGTACGAGCTATCGACCGGTGAGCTGCACGTGTTCCGCGCGAAGGCCGTGCTCTTCGCCACCGGCGGCTACGGCAAGGTCTTCAAGGTCACCTCGAACGCCCACACCCTCACCGGTGACGGGATGGGGATCGTCTACCGACGCGGGATTCCCCTGGAGGACATGGAGTTCTACCAGTTCCACCCGACCGGCATCTGGAAGATGGGCATCCTGCTCACCGAGGGCGCGCGCGGCGAGGGCGGCATCCTGCGCAACAAGGACGGCGAGCGCTTCATGGAGCGCTACGCCCCCACCATCAAGGACCTCGCGCCCCGCGACATGGTCGCGCGCGCCATCTACACGGAGATCCGTGCGGGTCGTGGATGCGGTCCCGCCGGGGACCACGTCTACCTGGACCTGACGCACCTCCCCCCTGAGCAGCTCGACGCCAAGCTGCCCGACATCACAGAGTTCGCCCGGACCTACCTCGGCATCGAGCCCTATACCGACCCGATCCCGATCCAGCCGACGGCGCACTACGCGATGGGCGGGATCCCGACCAACATCGACGCCCAGGTCCTGCGCAACAACACCGACGTCGTGCCGGGACTGTTCGCGGCCGGCGAGGTTGCGTGCGTGTCGGTCCACGGCGCCAACCGGCTCGGCACCAACTCCCTGCTCGACATCAACGTGTTCGGGCGGCGGGGCGGGCTGTCTGCAGCTGCCTACGCCAACAGCACACAGCACGTCGACCTACCTGCGGATCCCGCCGGTGAGGTCGAGCGACTGCTGCAGCGCATGCGCGACGGCGAGGGCACGGAGAACGTCGCGGCGATCCGCTCCGCCATGCAGGAGACGATGGACGCCAACGCCTCGGTCTACCGCACCGA